>JBEBBF010000190.1:0-4463 GCA_041158545.1 Pseudomonadota bacterium
GTGAGGATCACTTCCCGCGGGCCGAGCAACTTCAGCACCTCGGCGGCGTGATCCTCACCCAGGGTGATCAGCAGGATGGCACTCTTTTCCAGCCCGTCGTCGTTAGCCATTGGCGCCTAACCAGTCCTTGATGATGTTGGCCACAAGTTTCGGGTCCATCTGCGCGATGTCCTGCGCCTGCTGGACCTTGACTGCGAAATGGTCGATTTCCACCTGCGCCGCGTCGTCCTCGCCCCCTTCGCCGCCAAAGCCCGGCTCGCCGGGGCCCGCGCCCTCTTCAGCCTCGGGCGGCGGGGGCGGCGGCGGGAACATGGTCTTGAGGATGGGGCGGACCACGCCCAGCAGCAGGTAGGCGATGATCGCGGCGATCAGCACGTACTTGAAGATGTCCTTGGCGAAATTGACGTTGTCCGGGTCTTTCCACAACGGCAGGCTGTTGTCCGGCTTTTCGACGACGGTGAAGGGGGCGTTGGCCACCGACAGGCTGTCGCCCCGGTCCTTGCTGAAGCCCATGGCTTCCTTGACCAGGTCGTTGATCTGCTTCAGCTCGGCGTCGGGCAGGCCGCGGACCACCGGCTTGCCATCCTTGCCGGTTTCCTTGCGGTGGTTGAGGACCACGGCGGCGGAGAGGCGGCGGATGCTGCCGACCGATTGCTTGGTGTAGCGGACCGTCTTGTCCACTTCATAGTTGATCGTCGAATCCTTGCGGCTGTTCAGCGGCTGCCCGGCGGCGTTGAGCGGCGAGGACAGGGCGCCCTGGATGCCGGCGGCGGCCATCTGGCCCGGCGGCAGCGGTTCGCCGGCTGCTGCTGCCCGGTTGCCGCCCGGTGCGGTATTCGCCGACGGGGTGGTGATCGGCGCGGTGGCGGGCACAGGCGGCTGGTTGGTCAGCGCGCCGGGGATGCCGCCGGAAGCGTTCTGGTTGACGCTGGCGGTTTCGGTGCTTTGCTGGCTGCGGACGCTGATGTTGGGCGGCGTGCTGTTGGGGCCGTAGCTTTCGGCGGTCTGTTCGGTCTGGGAGAAATCGATGTCGGCGGCGACCTGAACCTTGACGTTGTCCGGGCCCAGCACCGGGGACAGGATGTCGGTGATCCGGTTGATGATGCTGGTTTCGATCTCGCGGACGTACTTCAGCTGGGTCGGGTCCAGCCCGATTTCCTGCATCCGGCTCTTCAGCTGCGACAGCAGGTTGCCGTTCTGGTCGATGATGCTGACGTTGGCCAGCGGCATCTGCGGCACACTGGCGGCGACCAGATGGGTGATGCCCGCGACCTGGGCCGGCTCCAGGCTGCGACCGGGGTAGAGATTCACCAGGATCGAGGCGGTGGGTTTTTGTTCCTCGCGGACGAAGACCGAGGGCTTGGGGATCGCCAGATGCACCCGCGCCTGCTGGACCGCGGCGATGGACTGGATGGTCCGGCCGAGTTCGCCTTCGAGCGCCCGCTGGAAATTGACCTGCTCGGCGAACTGGCTGGTGCCGAATTTCTGGTTTTCCATCAGCTCGAAGCCGACGGCGCCGCCCTTGGGCAGGCCCTGGCTGGCCAGACGCAGCCGGACTTCGTGGACCTTGTCGGCGGGCAGCAGGATGGTGCCGCTGCCTTCGGCGAACTTGTAGGGGATGTTCAGCTGTTCCAGCGCGGTGATGATCGCGCCGCCGTCCCGCTCGCCGATGTTGGAGAACAGCACCTTGTAATCCGGCTGCCGGCTCCAGAGCACGCTGCCGACCACCAGCGCGACGATGGCGGCAACGGCGATGCCGAGGACGATCTTCTGTTGGTTGCTGAGGCGGGCAAAGGCCTCGCGCAGACGATCCAGCGGTGTCGCGGCGGCGGGCGGGGCTTCGGCGGGGATGTCGTTGCTGAGCGCCATGGGGCGAAAACGCGGGGAATCGGCCTAGAAAATGGGAAGAAGTTTGAGAATAATCAGGCAGGAAGCGAAATTTCCTGAGAAATATTCTACTATTAGCCGGCTCGAATTGCCCCGCCTTCTTTGCCGTCCTTCGTCGATAGCCGCCGCATGAACGCTGTTTCGTCCCCCGGCTCGCCGCCGGCTTCCCTGCCCGAATCTCCCATTCTCGCCGCCGCTGCCCCGGCGCCCTTGCCGGCCCAGGCGGCGGATTTGCAGAAGGCCTTCGACCTGTTCAACCAGGTTTCCGCCGAGTTGACCCAGTCCTACGCCGCGCTGCAGCAGCGCGCCAGCTCGCTGACCGAGGAACTGGCGCTGGCCAACGGGGAACTGCGCCGGCAGTACGAGGAAAAGCAGGCGCTGTCGGAACGGCTGTCGTTGCTGCTCGATGCGCTGCCCGGCGGCGTGCTGGTGCTCAATGGTCAGGGGCGGGTCACTGCGGCCAACCCGGCGGCGCGGGCGATGTTTGGCGACAACGTGCTGGATGGGCATTGGGGCGATGTGGTCCGCGCCAGCCTGGAACCGGCGATGACGCCGGGGGAGTGGCTGCTGGGCGCCCGCCGCCTCAGCGTCGCCGAGAGCGCGCTGGATTCGGCCGGCGGCAAGATTCTGCTGGTCCATGACATCACCGCCACTTACCAGATGCAGGCCGAGATGGAGCGGCATCAGCGGCTGGTGGCGATGGGGGAAATGGCGGCCTCGCTGGCGCACCAGTTGCGCACGCCGCTGGCCACGGCGCTGCTTTACACCGCCAACCTGGGGCAGCCGGAGTTGCAGGAAAGCGCCCGCTTGCGTTTTGCCGGCAAGGCGACGGCGCAGTTGCAGCGGCTGGAGCGCCTGATTCAGGACGTGCTGCTGTTCGCCCGCGGCCAGAGCATGGGGCGGGACGAGATTCCGGTCGGCGAATGGCTGCATGAGGTGGCGCAGACCGTCGAACCCTTGGCGCAGGAGCGGGGCATCTGCTTCCAGTTTCATCCGGATTGCCCTGCGGCCGTGCTGGTCGGCAGCCGCAAGGCCTTGTACGGCGCCCTGATCAATCTGCTGGAAAACGCGCTGCAGGTCAGCGAAACGGGTACGACGGTCAGCCTCACGGCCTGGCGGGACGGCGAGTTGCTGCGTATCCGGGTTCGCGACCAGGGGCCGGGCATGAGCCCGGAGGTGCAGGCGCGGATTTTCGAGCCCTTTTTTACCACCCGCGCCCACGGTACCGGTCTGGGCTTGCCGATCGCGCTGGGCGTAGCCCGCGCCCACGGCGGCGAGATCAGCCTGCATTCGGTGCCTGGCGAGGGGAGCGAATTCGTCATGAGTCTGCCGGTGGCGGCGGACGGCTGGGGAGAGGACAAGTCATGAGCAAGGGAGCTTTGCCGGTGCTGGTGGTCGAGGATGATCCCGACCTGCGCGAGGCGATTGGCGACACCCTGGAGCTGGCCGGGCGGCAATTCACCGCTGTGGATGGGGGGCAGGCGGCCCTAGCGGCGCTGGCGGCCGGCGAATACGCGATTGTGGTCAGCGACGTGCGGATGATGCCGATGGACGGCATCACGCTGTTGAAGGAGGTGCGCCAGCGCCATCCCCATTTGCCGGTGTTGCTGATGACCGCCTACGCCGATGTGGATCGGGCCGTGGAGGCGATGCGTTCCGGCGCCTGCGATTTCCTGCTGAAACCCTTCGAGCCCCAGGCGCTGCTGGCGCAGATCGCCAAGTACGCGCTGCCGGATACCGGCGAAAACGTCGGCGTGGTGGCGCTGGATACGGTCAGCCGGCAGTTGTTCGCCGTGGCCGGACGGGTGGCGCAGACCGATGCGACGGTGCTGCTGACCGGGGAATCCGGGGTCGGCAAGGAAGTGGTGGCGCGCTATATCCACCAGCATTCCGCCCGGCGGACCGGCCCCTTTGTCGCGATCAACTGTGCGGCGATTCCGGAAACCCTGCTGGAGGCGACGCTGTTCGGTTACGAAAAAGGCGCCTTCACCGGCGCGACGACGGCCCAGGCCGGGAAGTTCGAGCAGGCGCAGAACGGCACGCTGCTGCTGGACGAAGTGACCGAAATGCCGTTGTCGCTGCAGGCCAAGCTGCTGCGGGTGCTGCAGGAGCGGGAGGTCGAGCGGGTCGGCGGCAAGAAGCCGGTGGAACTCGACATCCGCATCGTCGCGACGTCGAACCGGGACATGGCCGAGGCGGTGCAGAAGGGCGTGTTCCGCGAGGATCTGTATTACCGGCTGAACGTGTTCCCGATTGCGATTCCGGCGCTGCGGGAGCGGCCGGCGGACATCGTGCCGCTGGCCCGGCATTGCATCGCCGATCAGGCCGGTCGGCTGGGGCGCAGCGGCATGGTGCTGTCCGCCGCGGCCGAGGCGGCGCTGTGCGCCCATCCCTGGCCGGGGAACATCCGCGAGCTGGTGAATGTGGTGCAGCGCGCGCTGATCCTGGCGCCGGGGGAAAACATCGAGCCGGAGCATCTGAGTCTGCGGCCGGGGCTGTTGCCGGTGGCGCCGATTCCGGTCGCCCCGCCGCCGCCCGTGGTGGCCGCACCGGTGGTTCCGGTTGCGCCGGCGCTG
>JBEBBF010000191.1:0-7959 GCA_041158545.1 Pseudomonadota bacterium
CTGGTGTCGCTGCTCGATACCGTGCGACGACTCCAGTGTCCTTCATGAACCGCCGGATGCGGAACCGCACGTCCGGTGGTGTGGGAGGACGGCGGGGGTGACCCCGCCTCCTACCCGATCCCGGTTTGCCTGGAACCGATGCCTTTCCCCCCTGAAAACTGCGCTTAGCATTTTTTGCCGGAATTCACTTATGCTGCGGCCCCAGCCTGGCTCTTCCGGCCGGCATTCCACCTTGGCAAGGAGGCCGCATGCTCAATTCATCCATACTCGATACCCTGATCGGCCTGATGCTGATGTACGCGGCGCTGGCCCTGGTCGCCACCGGCGTCACCGAAATGATCGGCACCTTTCTGCGCATCCGGCCCAAGGTGCTGGAATTCGCGCTGCAGCAGGTGCTGGGTTCGAATTACTTCAAGCAGTTCTACAACAACCCGCGGATCGCGACGCTGACCCGGAAGCTGGAGGACGAGAGTGACGGCATGAAGCTGCCGGCCTACCTGGCGCCCAGCACCTTCGCCTCGACCTTTGTCGATGTGCTGCTGAGCAAGGTCGCGGACAATGACCCCGCCGCCGCCCGCAGCCAGGTCAAGCAGGATTTCGGCAAGCTGCGTGACATGGTGAATGCGGTCGAGGAACCCAATCTGCGCTACCTGCTGCAGACCGCGGTCGCCAAGGTCGAAGGTCAGGCAGCCGACGGCGCGGCGGCGCTGGCGGCCTTCGAGAAGGAACTCGAGAACTACTACAACCAGCTGATGGAGCGGGTTTCCGGCTGGTTCAAACGCAAGGCCCACCTGATCACCGTCGCGGTCGGCATCGTCGTCTGCGCCCTCAGCAACGCCGACACCATCATGATGGCGCGGACCCTGTCCAACTCCCCGGAAGTCCGCAAGGCGCTGGTTACCCAGGCTGCGACCTATCAGGACGTCGATCCCAGCCTCGCCGGGGTCAATTGCCCCACGCTGCTGCAGAAAAACAAGGAAACGCCGACCGCAATGAGCAATGACGAGCTGCAGGGCCTGCTCAAATGCCAGTCGGCGCTGACCAGCGCCCGGATGAGCCAGGCGACCACCGCCTTCCCCATCGGCTGGGACAACAGCGGCCTGCCCCAGGGCGGGCTGGCCTGGGCGATGAAGGTACTCGGCATCCTGATTTCCGGCCTCGCGGTGTCGCTGGGCGCCGCATTCTGGTTCCAGGCCATGCAGAACCTGATGCGCCTGACCGGCAAGCTGCCGCCCGCTGCAGCGCCCGCCGTCGTCGCCACGGGCACCGGCGTTCAGGGTCCGGAAAGCGGCCCGGCCAAAGCCTGATCCTTCAAGCCCGGCCAACGGGGCATTACAGCCCCAGGCTGGGCCACAGCGCATTGATCCGGGACTTGACCGCCGCATCCATCACGATGGGGCGGCCCCACTCCCGGTCGGTTTCACCCGGCCACTTGTTGGTCGCATCCAGGCCCATCTTCGAACCCAGCCCGGCCACCGGACTGGCGAAGTCCAGGTAATCAATCGGCGTCCGGTCGATCAGCGTCGTATCGCGGCTGGCATCCATCCGCGTCGTCAGCGCCCAGATCACTTCCTTCCAGTCGCGCACATTCACGTCCTCATCCACCACGACGATGAACTTGGTGTACATGAACTGGCGCAGGAAGCTCCAGATCCCGAACATCACCCGTTTGGCGTGACCGGGATACTGCTTGCGGATGCTGACGATGGCCATCCGGTAGGAGCAACCCTCCGGCGGCAGGTAGAAATCGACGATCTCCGCATACTGCTTCTGCAGCAGCGGCACGAACACCTCGTTGAGCGCCACGCCCAGCATCGCCGGCTCATCCGGCGGCTTGCCGGTATAGGTGCTGTGATAAACCGGGTTGCGCCGCATCGTCATCCGCTCGACCGTGAACACCGGGAAGCTCGCCTGCTCGTTGTAGTAGCCGGTATGGTCGCCATAGGGGCCTTCCACCGCGGTCTCGCCGGGATGAATCACGCCCTCCAGCACGATCTCCGCCCGCGCCGGCACCTGCAGATCGTTGCCCAGGCACTGGGTCAACTCGGTCTTGCCGCCGCGCAGCAAGCCGGCGAACTGGTATTCGGACAAGCTGTCCGGCACCGGCGTCACCGCGCCCAGTATCGTCGCCGGGTCGCAGCCCAGCACCACCGCCACCGGGAACGGCTGTTCCGGCTTGACCTGGCAATGGTCGCGGTAATCCAGCGCCCCGCCCCGATGCGCCAGCCAGCGCATGATCACCTTGTTCGGCCCCAGCACCTGCTGGCGGTAAATCCCCAGGTTCTGCCGCTTCTTGAACGGGCCACGGGTCACCGTCAGGCCCCAGGTGATCAGGGGCGCCACATCCCCCGGCCAGCAGTGCTGGATCGGCAGCCGGCCCAGATCGACGTCCTTGCCCTCCCAAACCACCTCCTGGCAGGGCGCCGACGACACGGTCTTCGGCCCCATGTTCAGCACCTGCTTCAACAGCGGCAGCTTGTCCCAGGCATCCTTCAGCCCCTTTGGCGGCTCCGGCTCCTTCAGATACGCCAGCAGTTGCCCGACCTCGCGCAGCGCCTGTTGCCAGTTTTCGCCGCGCGCGCCGCCCTGGCCCATCCCCAGCGCCACCCGTTCCGGCGTGCCGAACAGATTGGTCAGCACCGGCATCTCGTGGCCCTTCGGCCGGGAAAACAGCAGCGCCGGCCCCTGCGCCCGCAACACCCGGTCGCCAATTTCCGTCATCTCCAGATGCGGATCGACGGGCACATCAATCCGCTTCAACTCCCCCAACTGCTCCAGCTGGGCGATGAAATCTCGCAGGTCGCGGTAAGCCATGGGGCGTCTCCAGGAACGACTCAAAAAGGGAAGGGCAACAGGGCGCGGGCGGCGAACCGCTCAGGCCGGCAACAGATAACTCAGCGCCAGCCCGGCAAAAATGCTGAGGCCAACCCAGTTGTTGTGCAGGAAGGCGCGGAAGCAGGGCATGCGTTCGCGGCCGCGGATCAGGGTGTAGTGGTAGCCCGCCAGCCCGACGGCGGCGGCAAGGCCGGCGTAAAACGGCCAGGCCAGCTGGCGACCGTAGCCGATCCAGCCGATCAGCGCGAAGGCCGTGGCGTAGCACAGCATCACCGCCGCCACGTCGAAGCGGCCGAAGGTCAGCGCCGAAGTCTTGATGCCGATCCGGATGTCGTCGTCGCGATCCACCATGGCGTACTCGGTGTCGTAGGCCACAGCCCAGAAGATGTTGGCCAGCAGCAGCCACCAGGCCTCCGCCGGCACCTGCCCGAGGTGGGCCGCGTAGGCCATCGGGATGCCGAAGCCGAAGGCGATGCCCAGGTAAGCCTGGGGAATCGCCAGGAAGCGCTTGGTGAAGGGGTAACTGCCGGCGAGGAACAGCGCCGGCAGCGAAAGCTGGATCACCAGCGGCCGTTGCAGCAGCAGCACCAGCGCAAAGGCCAGCACGGACAGCCCGGCAAACAGCCACAGCGCCTCTTTGGTGCTGACCCGGCCGGCAGCCAGCGGCCTTTCCTTGGTTCGCTCGACATGGGGGTCGAAATCCTTGTCGGCGTAATCGTTGATCACGCAGCCGGCCGAGCGCATCAGCACCGTGCCCAGGCAAAACACCCAGACCACCGTCCAGTCCGGGTGGCCTGCGGCCGACAGCCACAGCGCCCACAGGGTCGGCCACAGCAGCAGCAGGATGCCGATCGGCTTGTCCAGCCGCATCAGCTTTTCGTAAAGGTCGAGTTTTTCGCGCAGGGCAGGCCAGTTCATGGGCCGGCATTCTACCGGGGCCGCGGCTTTCGCGCCGCCCCGAGCGGCATTCCGGGCCGGCCGCAACCCGAAGCCGGCCGCGCTGGCCCGGCTGCCGCTACGGCCGTCGGGCTCAGCGCGACCCGCCCTCCCGCCGCAGCCAGGCCAGGCAGCGGCGGGGGAATTCCGGGACGACGCTGAAGATGTAGATCGCCACCAGCGCATTGGCCAGCGCCGCCCAGGCGAACAGCGTCGGGATGCCGGCGCCGCTGCCCAGCAGGGCCGCCGCCGCCAGCGCGCCGCCGACCATGAACAGGGCGTTGAGGATGTTGTTGCTGGCGATGATCCGGGCGCGGAAATCCGCGTCGCTGCGCTGCTGCATCAGCGCGTACAGTGGCACGCAGTAAAAGCCGCCGAACACCCCGAGCAGCAGCAGGTCGGCCAGCAGGCGCCAGGTGCCCGGCGCCGCCAGCAGCGCCGCCACCGGCTGCCCCTGCACGCTCGCCATCGCCGGGGAGGCCCAGGCGAAATCCAGCCCGAACAGGCTGAGCCCGACGGCGCCCAGCGGCACCAGGCCGACTTCAACCTTGTGCCCGGACAGCTTTTCGCAGGCCAGCGAGCCGCTGCCGATGCCGAGGGTGAACACCGTCAGCAGCAACGTCACCGCGCCCTCGTCGCCGCCCAGCACCGTGCGGGCGTAGGCGGGGAACTGGGCGAGGAACAGTGCGCCGTACAGCCAGAACCAGGAAATGCCCAGAATCGACAGGAACACCGCCTTTTCCTTGCGGGCGAAGCCGATGTTGCGCCAGGTTTCGCTGAAGGGATTGGGATTGACCCGCAGCGCGGGCATCGGCGCCGGCGCCGTGGGGATCTGCCGGCTGCTGGCATAGCCGGCGATGGCCACCAGCAGGCTGAAGCCGGTGATCCACAGCGTGCCGTCGGCCTGGGCGGCGAGCAGGCCGCCGGCCAGGGTGCCCAGCAGGATTGCGACGAAGGTGCCGGCTTCCACCAGCGCATTGCCGCCGATCAGCTCGTCCTCGCGCAGATGCTGCGGCAGGATCGCGTATTTCACCGGGCCGAACAGCGTTGAATGCAGGCCGAGCAGGAACAGCGCCGTCAGCAGCAGCGGCAGGCTGTGCAGCGCGAAGCCGGCGCCGGCCAGCAGCATGATCCCGATCTCCAGCAGCTTGACCAGCCGGGCCAGCCGAGCCTTGTCGTACTTGTCCGCCAACTGGCCGGCGCTGGCGGAAAACAGGAAGAAGGGCAGGATGAACAGCCCGGCCGCCAGATTCGCCAGCACCCCCGGCGCCAGGCTGGTCCATTGCCCGGCCTGGAAGGTCAGCAGCACGATCAGCGCGTTCTTGAACACGTTGTCGTTGAAGGCGCCGAGGAACTGGGTCAGGAAAAACGGGCGGAACCGGGTTTCGCGCAACAACTGGAACTGGCTGCTCATGGTGATGCTCCCGTTCAGGCCGTCGCGGCCAGGGTTTTCAGCTGCACGTAATCCACCTTGCCGGTGCCGAGCAGGGGCAGCGCCGGCAGCAGGCACAGCTTGCGCGGCACCGCCAGTTCCGGCAGCCCCAGCTGGCGGGCTGCGGCTTGCAGGGCGTCCCGCTTCAGGTTCGGATCGGTGGTGAACAGCACCAGCGCCTCGCCCTTGCCGGGGTCCGGCTGGCTGGAGGCGGCGTGCTGCAGCGCCGGCGAGGCGGTTGCGGCGATTTTCTCGACGACTTCCAGGCTGATCATTTCCCCGGCGATCTTGGCGAAGCGCTTGACCCGGCCGACGATGTGCAGGAAGCCGTCGGCGTCCACCTCGACGATGTCCCCGGTTTCGTACCAGCCCGTGCCAAGCTCCGACGCCGGCTGCTGCAGCTGGCCGGGTTGCTCGTATTTCAGATAGCCGGCCATCACATTCGGGCCGCGGACATGCAGCATGCCGCCGCGGGGAATCCCCGGCACCGGCACCAGCTGATGGGCGATGCCCGGCAGCAACTGCCCGACGCTGCCGCGGCGGAAGGCCATCGGCGTATTCACCGCCAGCACCGGCGCGGTCTCGGTCGCGCCGTAGCCTTCCAGAATGCGCAGCCCGAACTTCTCGAACCACAGCTCGCGGACGCTGTCGGCCAGCTTCTCGGCGCCGGCGATGACATAGCGCAGCCGGTAGAAATCGTAGGGATGCGCGAACTTGCCGTAGTGGCCGAGGAAAGTGCTGGTGCCGAACAGCACCGTCGCGCCCCGGTCGTAGGCCAGCTCGGGAATCACCCGGTAATGCAGCGGCGTCGGGTAAAGGAACAGGCTGGCGCCGCTCAGCACCGGCAGCAGCGCCCCGGCGGTCAGGCCGAAGGAGTGGAAGATCGGCAGCGCATTGAGCAGCTTGTCGGTCACCGAAATGTCGATCACCGCCCGAATCTGATCCACATTCGCCAGAATCGCCCGGTGCGGCAGCACCACACCCTTGGGCTTGCCTTCGGAGCCGGAGGTGAACAACACCACCGCCGGGTCTTCCGGCGACGCCGGCAGCGCCGTGGCGCGGGGGAAACGCAGCGCGTAGCCGACCAGCCACAGCTTGTCCGCCAGCGTCACCTGCTGGCGCAGGTCTTCCAGATACACCAGCCGCACCCCCTGCAGCGCCGCCAGCTTGTCTTCCAGCTTGGCCTGCTCGACAAAGGCGCGGGAGGTCAGGATGCAGCGCAGCTCGGCGGCAATGCAGGCCGCCTGCAGGCCGTCGCTGCCGGCGGTGTAATTCAGCAGCGCCGGCACCCGCCGCTGCGCCGACAACCCGAGAATCAGCCCCAGGGTCGGCGCCAGATTCGGCAGCAGCACCCCCAGCCGCTCGTTTTCCCCCACCAGCCGGGCGCCCAGCCGGCCCAGCATCAGCGTCATCTTCAAGAGGTCGGCGTAGCGGTACTCGATCTGCTTGATGTCCTCCACGATCTTGCGCTGGTGGCCAAAGGTCTCCACCGCGCTGCAAAACGCCTCGAACAGGGTCTGCTTCGGCTGCGACAGGAACAGCATTTCCTGCATCAGCCGCCGCAACACCTCGCCAGCGCGATGGCGGCGCAGCTTCGCGGTCTCGCCCTCCGGCAGCGGCAGCCGGGTCGCCGGCAGCACGCTGAGGCGGATGCGCGGGAAAAGCTGGCGGGGATGCGGCCCGGAGAGCCGGGAAAAATAGCTGCGCGTCGCCCCATCCAGCCGCACCGGCACCACCGTCGCGTTGGTCTTGGCGGCGACAAAGGCCGGACCCTCATACACCTTCATCAGGCTGCCGGTCAGCGTGATCCGCCCTTCGGGGAAAATCACCACCGGCCGGCCGGATTCCACCAGCCGGATGATCTTTTTCATCGCCATCGGATTCGCCGGATCAATCGCCAGGTACTCCACCTGCGACAGCAGCAGCCGGAACAGCCAGTCGCGGGCAATCGTCGAATGCACCACGAACACCGGATCAATCGGCAGGAACAGCCCCAGCAGCAGCCCGTCGAGGAAGGACTGGTGGTTCGCCACCACCAGCAACCGCTCCGCCTGCAAGGCCGCCAGATTTCCCTCGATCCGCACCCGGAACAGCCAGCCCACCAGCAGTCGCAGCAGGGGTCGCAAAATGGCTTTCATCCCGTTCTCCTCATATTGATATGACTAAACATATCGAAATATCCAGCCAAAAAAATTACAACTCGTCCCGCAGGTAATCCATCACCCGGCCAAAAGTCTCGCCGAGAAACGCCTTGTTCACCCGGAACCACACTTCCTTGCCCCGCTTCTCCGACGACAACACCTCCGCATCCCGCAGCACCTTCAAATGATGCGACACCGTCGACCGGCTCAGCGTGGACACCTCGGCAATCTGCCCCACGTTCAACTCCTCGCCCCGCTCGAACAACAACACAATCCGCTGCCGATGCTCATCCCCCAGCGCAGTAAACACACGGGACATGGCACGCCACTCGGCAGGCAGGGTACGGGAGTAATCGGCTTTCATGTCGATGAGTGTAGATATATCGGAATGATGGGTCAAGGGGTGGGGACTTCTTCTCGTTTCGTCCGCAGCTTAGATCGAGATAGCAAACCGTTGCGCCACAAGGGTTTCCAGGGGTTCACAACCGCCGAGGGCCTCTGCATCACGCAAATCGGGGAACCGGAGTTTGGTGGACTCTCTTGAGAAACCTCGTTTTCCAACCGTCTAGAAGCCAATTTGGAATGGCGTCCATCATGCTTAATCTCGGCCGAAGC
>JBEBBF010000192.1:0-2746 GCA_041158545.1 Pseudomonadota bacterium
TGCCGGCGGCGGCGGGCGGCGAACTCGGTGAGTTTGCCGACGCCGTACAGCGGCGTTTGCTCGCCCGGCTGCAAAAGCGCGCCCGCCGCGCCGCCGATCTGGACAGCGAGGCGCTGCACGCGCTGCGCATCGCCGGCAAGCGGCTGCGCTATGCGCTGGAATTCCTGGCGCCGCTCTACGCCCCGGACAAGCTGGCGCCGCGGCTGGAGGAGCTGGAAGCGTTGCAGAACGGACTGGGGCGACTCAACGACCTGGCCACGCTGGGCCGGCTGCTGCACCCGCTGACCGCCACGGCCCCCGTGCTGCGCGAGGCCCTTGCCGAAGTCGAAGCCTGGCACCGGGCGGCCCTGGCGCCGGAGCTGGCGCGGCTGCCGGCGGTGCTGAAACAGATCCGGCAGATGCGTCCCCCGCGACGCCGGGGCTGAAGGGTGCCAGCGGCGGACCGCATGGATTTCTGAACCGCACCTCGCAACGACGGGACTGAAAGCGGCCGCGTTCATCCGGCTGTAACCGGAGCGCCACATCCCGGCAAGCTGGCTGCGCTGCAATGGCAGCCGTGCCATTCATTCCGGTCCCGATGACGACCTATCGCATCCAGCTGCTGGACAACCAGAACCCCGCCCAGGTGCGCGACGCCCGCGATCTGCTGCTGACGGCTTTCGCCGACCCGCTCCGTTACGACACGGCGCGCATCGAGGCCGCGTTGCGCCCCGCGCCGCCCCCGTTTTACCGCCAGTTCTTTGTCGCCCGCCAGGACCAACAGGTTTGCGGGGTCGCCGGGATTCAGGCCGCGGACTGGGCGACGCGCACCCATCTGCTCTTTCTCTCGGCGGTGGC
Source organism: Pseudomonadota bacterium (assembly GCA_041158545.1). Classification (GTDB taxonomy): domain Bacteria; phylum Pseudomonadota; class Gammaproteobacteria; order Burkholderiales; family Rhodocyclaceae; genus JBEBBF01. The sequence continues at coordinate 838 of JBEBBF010000192.1, forward strand.
GCCGTCCTTCCGGCATCAGGGCATCGGCCGCGCCCTGGTCGAAGCCCGCTTGAACTGGCTACGCCAGCATCACGCCCCCGGCCGGGTGCTGGTTTCCACCGCCAAACCACGGCGGTTCAAGCAACTGGGCTTTCGCATCATTGCCGGCAGCCGCAAGGAGGGCCGCTGGCTGATGCGCCTGGAAATGCCCGCGGAACCGGAAGCCTGACCCGCAGGCGGGCACCTTCCCAGAAAAAAAGCCCGGACCAGCCGGGCGAAGGAGAGACGTCGGATTACGGATTTCAGTCGGTTTGGCGCTTGCGGCTACGCGGCTTCGCCGGTGCGGGAGTGATGGCAGAAGCGATGACAGCAGCGCTGGCAGGCGTGGTGCCAGAAGCGGCGACGGGGGCAGGCGGCTGCAAGAGCTGCTCCGCGAGTTCGATGTTGCGGCAGGCCTGTTCGGTGAGGTCGTGCAGCGCGACTTCGGCCTGCTCGACTGCGACACGGCTGGCGATGACCGCCGGTTCGGCCTCCGGCGGCGTGATCCGGATCAAGCGTTCCAGGGTCTTGCACAGCGCGGCATCGAAAAGCCGGACCTGGTGCTCGGCCAGGTACAGCAGCCCCTGATGCGCCTCACCGACGATCTGGCAGGACGCCTGGAACATCCGGGACGAACTCTGCGGCCAGGCCTGGAGCCAGACATCCTCCTGCCAATCCTGGCGCAGCAAAGTCCGCCCTTCGTTCAGCAGCAGATCGGAGAAGCGGGCCGTCGTGTCAAAGCACAATCCGGCCGCCTGTTGCAGATGACCCAGCGACGCAATCCGGCTGGACTGGATTTCCTGACTGGAAAGATACATGGCAGCACCCGGCAAGTTGAAGAATGCGGGGCAGTCTGCCAGCGGCAGATTGCAGCCCGATGAACGCATGTTCTTCCGCGGCAGCGTGGGACTCGGGAAGCCCGCGCCGCCACGAACATGCAAATTGCTTGAGCTTTGCCGGATTTGCCGTCATATTCGCGCCTTCGCCAGATGTCCGCGCCATATTCATATTCCAATTTCCCGGCGCCGGTGGCATTCATAACGATCATTCCGGCGTGTTTTCCCCCTTCACTTCCGCTTCCTCCTCCCCCGCCGCAAGCCACCGTGGCCCGTTGCCCCTGCTGTTGCTTGGTCTGGGGCTCTGCGTTGGCGCGCTGGCCGGAGAAACGGCGCCGCCGCCGGCGCTGTCGCAGCAGGTGCAGGGGGCAGCGCGGCTGTTGTTCTGGCTGGCCTTCAATCTGGCCGCCGCGACGGTGGCCCGCGCCACCATCGGCGTCCGGCTGGGCTGCCTGCTCTACGCGCTGTGCGCCGGCATCTTCCTGTTCAAGGACACTGGCGACTGGCAACAGGGCCTGCTCGGGCTGGGGCTGGCCTACCTGTTTGCGCGCATCGTGCCGTCGCTGCTCAGTTACAACTCCGGCTATCAGGTGCTGGGCGGCGACCCGCAACGGGGGTGCAAGCGCCAACAGCATCTGCACCACGGCGGCTACACCGATTGCCGCTTCGACAACCTGGATCATGAAGACGAGGACGATGGCAGCGGCGGCACTTCAGCGGCGTGGATCACCCCCGGCAGCCAGCGGCTGTGGCGGCATGTGCTGAGTTCGTCGCGGCGGCGGTGGCAGGATTTCACCCCGGCGGTGCTGCAAGCCCTGGCCGCGGGGCTGCCCGCTGCGGAGGCCGAGCAGCGCGGCGAACTGCGGCTGGTGCTGGAAGGCCCGCTGCCCATCGACAACCTGTGGCGGCAGCAGACGCCGCGGCAGCGGGCGGCAGAGCTGTTCCGCCGACTCGGGCTGTGGGAAAACGAGGACGAGGCCGGGGTGCTGGTCTATCTGCAGCTGGTGGATGGCCAGATCGAGATCCTGGCCGACCGGGGCATGGCGCAACGGGTA
>JBEBBF010000193.1:0-24937 GCA_041158545.1 Pseudomonadota bacterium
CTGGTCGATGCGGAGCAGGGCGCGGAGCGGCTGCGGCTGCTGCTCAACGCGCTGCCGGCGTTGCTGGGGATGCTCTCCGGCGCCGCGGTGCTGCTGATCGGCGGCATCGAGGTGATGGAAGGTGCGCTGAGCATCGGCATGCTGGTCGCCGCCCAGGCGCTGATCGCCAACATCACCGCGCCGCTGGGCAGCCTGGTCGGCGCCAACGCCCAGATCCAGAGCACCCAGGGGATGCTGGCCCGGCTCGACGACACGCTGCGCCACCCGCGTGATCCGGCCTTTGCCCGCAGCGGCAGCCTGCCCGCGGCCCCGGCCGGCAGCCTGAAGCTGGAGGCGGTGAGCTTCGGCTACAGCCCGCTCGACCCGCCGCTGATCGAGGATTTTTCGCTGGAATTGCCACCCGGCAAGTGGGTCGCGCTGGTCGGCGGCTCCGGCAGCGGCAAATCCACCGTCGGCAAGCTCGCCGCCGGGCTGTACAGCCCCTGGTCGGGCACGGTCCGCCTCGACGGCCAGCCCTTGCCCGACTGGCCGCGCCCGGCCCTGTGCCGGACCCTGGCGGTGGTGGATCAGCAGATCGTGCTGTTCTCCGGCAGCATCCGCGACAACCTCAGCCTGTGGGACGACAGTGTGCCGCCGGAAGTGCTGCGCCAGGCGGCGCGGGATGCCGGGATCGACGCCGACATCCTGCAGCGCCCCGGCGGCTACGCCGGCGTGGTCAGCGAAGGTGGCCGCAATTTCAGCGGCGGCCAGCGCCAGCGTCTGGAAATCGCCCGGGCCCTGGCGCTGGAACCGCGGCTGCTGATCCTCGATGAGGCGACCAGCGCCCTGGACGCGGCGACCGAAGCGGCGGTGCTCGCGGCGGTCCGCCGGCGCGGCTGCGCCTGTCTGCTGATCGCCCACCGCCTCAGCACGATACGCGACGCCGACGAAATCATCGTGATGGACGCCGGCCGCATCGTCGAGCGGGGCGACCACGCCAGCCTGCTGGCGCGTCAGGGCCGTTATGCCCGCCTGCTGGCCTTCTGACATGGCCGCGGCCGCAGAACTCAGCCCCGCAGCGGACGATTCCCCGTTCAGCGCGGCGCTGGCGCGGCTGGCCAGCGTGGCCGGCGATGGCGGCCAGCCCGGCTGGGACGGCGGCGGCAGCCCCTTGCGCCGCTGCCTGGGGCGGATCGCCGTCGGCTTCGGCCTGCCGGCGGTGCAAGGCGAGATGCAGCCGGGGGAAACCCTGTTTGCCGCGGTCGAACGGCTGGCCGGCGAGGCCGGACTGGCGGTGCGCCAGGTCAGCCTGCGCCGCGGCTGGGAGCAGGGCGCCGCCGGGCCCTTGCTGGCCTTCAGCGGCGATGTGCCGCGGGCGCTGCTGCCCGACGGCGAGGGTTATCAGGTCTGGTTGCCGGAAAGCGGCGCCACGCTGCCGCTGCCCGGCCGGGGCAGCGAGGCCCGGCGCGATGCGGCGCTGGAAGCGGCGGCGCTGGAGCCGGTGGCCTTTGCCTTTTACCGCCGCCTGCCGGCGGAAGTGCAGAGTCTGGCCGGGCTGGTGGGCTTTGGCCTGCGCGGCATGGGGCGGGATTTCCTGACGCTGATCGGCACCGCCGCAGCCGGGGCGCTGATCGGCCTGGTGTTGCCCCTGGCCACCGCGGTGGTCTTCGACGACATCGTCCCCGGCCATCTGCGCGGCCTCATCGGCCAGGTGGCGGCGGCGATTGCGCTGCTGGCGCTGTTGCAGTGGCTGCTCGGGCTGGCCAACGGGGTGGCGCTGCTGCGGCTGGAATCCCGGCTGAAGCTGAAATTGCAGGCGGCGCTGGTGGATCGCCTGCTGCACCTGCCCGCCGGCTTCTTCCGCGATTACAGCGCCGGCGATCTGGCGCAGCGGACGCTGGGCGTCGAGCACATCGGGGCCATGATCACCGGCAGCGTCGCCACCAGCCTGTTCGCCGGACTGTTTTCCCTGTTCGGGCTGGCGCTGCTGTTCCATTACCACCCCGGCGCGGCGCTGCTGGCCGCCGGCTTGTCGCTGCTGCTGGCGCTGCTGGCGGCGCTGGCCAGCTGGGCCTCGCTGCGGGCGCTGCGGGACAAGGAGCGGCTGTCCGGGCAGTTGTCCGGCTGGGTGCTGGAGCTGCTCAACGGCATGGAGCGGCTGCGCCTGGCCGGGGCGGAGCGGCGGGTGTTCGCCCGCTGGGCGCACCGCTTCGCCGACATGCGCGAGCCGGCGCTGCGGGCGCAGCGGATCAGCGCGGGCTTCACCGCCTTCACCGCCTGTTATCGCCTGCTGGCGCTGGCGGCGATACTCGGCGCCCTGGCCTGGCTGGGGGAAAAGCCGCCGACGCCGGGGGTCTTCCTCGCCTTCCTGGCGACCTTCAATGCCGCGTTTTCGGCGCTGACCCAGATGGCGACCACGGTGGTCGATCTGCTGGCGATCCGGCCGCTGTGGGAGCGGATGCAGCCCATCGTCGCGACGGCGGTGGAGCCGCAGCGGAGCGGGGTCGATTGCGGCCGGCTGCAGGGCGGCGTCGAGGTCAGCGAGCTGCATTTCCGCTACGGCGAAGGCCAGCCGCCGGTGCTGCGCGGGCTTGCCTTCCAGGCGGCGCCGGGAGAATTCGTCGCGCTGGTTGGCCGCTCCGGCTGCGGCAAATCCACGCTGTTCCGGCTGCTGCTCGGCTTTGAGCAGCCGGAATCCGGCGGCGTCTATTTCGACGGCCACGACCTGGCCGGGCTGGACCTGCGCGCCGTGCGCCGACAGATCGGCACCGTGCTGCAGCACGACACCCTGCTGGCCGGCTCGCTGTTCGACAACATCCGCGGCAGCCGCGACATCAGCCTGGATGCCGCCTGGCAGGCGGCGCGGCTGGCCGGGATCGAAGCGCGGATCAAGGCGCTGCCGATGGGCATGCACACCCAGATGGGCGACATCCCCAGCTTCTCCGGCGGCGAAATGCAGCGGCTGCTGCTGGCCCGCGCCCTGGCGCTGCAGCCGACGCTGCTGCTGCTCGACGAGGCCACCAGCGCCCTCGACAACGAGGTCCAGGCCGAAGTCGCCGCCAACCTCGCCGGACTGGCGGTGACCCGGATCGTCATCGCCCACCGCCTCAGCACCATCGTCGCCGCCGACCGCATCTACGTCATCGACGGCGGTCGCATCGTCCAGCAGGGCCGCTTCGCCGAACTCCGGGACCAGCCCGGCCTGTTCGCCGAGCTGGTCCGGCAGCAGTGCCTGTAACGCCTCAGGGAGAGCCCCATGCGCAAGGTCTTGTTCATCCTCGGTCAGTTGAGCGACGACGATGTCGAACTGCTCGCCAGCCAAGGCCGCCGCCGCGACGTCCCCGCCGGCGAATGCATCATCCGCCAGGGCGAAGCGGTCAGCGAAATCTTCATCCTGATCGACGGACGTATGGAGGTCAGCGTCACCGGCTTCGGCCCGGTCGCCGAAATCGGCTCCGGCGAGATCATCGGCGAAATGTCCTTCATCGACCGCCGCCCCCCCGCCGCCTCGGTCACCGCCCTCGGCCCCTGCCGCCTGCTGGCGCTGTCCCGCAGCGGCCTCGAAGCCCAGCTCGCCGCCCACCCCCCCTTCGCCGCCCGCTTCTATAAGGCCATCGCCACCTTCCTCTCCGACCGCCTCCGCGGCACCGTCTCCCGCCTCGGCTTCGGCAACGGCCTCACCGAAGAGACCGAAATGGAAGACGAACTCGACCTCGGCGTACTGGAAAACCTCCACCTGGCAGGCGGACGGTTTGACCGGATGTTGAAGAGGTTGGGCGGGGCGCCCTGAGGAGGGGGGATTTGTCTTTGCCCTGGCCGGTTCGGCTGGTTCAAGCGCGGGTTTTGGGGTTTTCCCTGGCGGGGTTGGCTGGTTGAAACGCCGTTTTCCGCGTTGACCGCGGGATCACTTTCTTTTGCTTCGCCAAAAGAAAGTAACCAAAGAAAAGGCGACCCCAGGCTCCGCGGTCGGCTTCGCCGACTCCCCTGCGCTACTCGGTGCCGGCGGGGGCTGCGGAACTCGGGCCTGCGGCCCTCAAACAGTCCTCGCCCTTTTTCCGCCGCCCCCTGCGTTGCTCGGCGCTCCACATGGGGACCCCGAAAAGCGTCTCGGTGGAAAGGCTCGTTCAACAAAGCGAGGAGGGTGCGTTGGTAATGGTTTGGGGGATTTTCTGCTGCCGTGCCGCTCACCAAACTGTTGTTTCTGACAATTGTTCTTCAAGCCTTCTTGTCTCATTTTGTACGAGCCAGTCCGGATGTGACGTTGTTTGGGGTCCCCATGTGGAGCGCCGGGCAACGCAGGGGGCGGCGGAAAGAGGGCGAGGACTGTTTGAGGGCCGCAGGCCCGAGTTCCGCAGCCCCCGCCGGCACCGAGTAGCGCAGGGGAGTCGGCGCAGCCGACCGCGGAGCCTGGGGTCGCCTTTTCTTTGGTTACTTTCTTTTGGCGAAGCAAAAGAAAGTGATCCCGCCGTCAGGGCGGAACACTGACGCTCCACAAACCAAACACGCGGGAGCAATCCCAAAACCCCCGCGGTCAACGCGGAAAGCGGCGGTTCCGCCAACCAGCCCCGCAGGGGAAACCCTAAAACCCCCGCGGTCAACGCGGAACACTGACGTCCCACAAAGCCAACCCGCAGGGGAAGCCTCAAAACCCCCCGCCCTTCGGGCAACCCCCCGTTACCCCCCGCCAGGGGGCCACTTTCAGCAGCAGGGCCATGCCGGGGAGGGCGAGGGCGGCGCAGAGGTAGTAGAAGTTGAGCCAGCCCAGGCTTTCGACCAGCCAGCCGGCGGAGGCGTTGATGAAGGTGCGGGGGACGGCGGCGAGGCTGGTGAATAGGGCGAACTGGGTGGCGGTGTAGATCGGGTTGGTGGCGCGGGCGATGAAGGCGACGAAGGCGGCGGTGCCGAGGCCGACGCCGAGGGCTTCGAAGCCGATGACCAGGGCCAGATTCAGCCGGGCTTCGGCGCCGATGCTGGCCTGCGGGCCGATCCAGGCCAGCCAGGCGAAGCCGAAGATGGAGAGCAGCTGGACGACGCCGAACAGCCACAAGGCCCGGTTGATGCCGAGTTTGACCATCCACAGCCCGCCGAGCAGGCCGCCGGCGACTGCCGGCCAGAGCCCGGCGTGTTTGGCGATCAGGCCGATGTCGGTTTTGGTGAAGCCCATGTCCAGGTAGAACGGCGTGGCCAGCGCGGTGCAGAGGCTGTCGCCGAGTTTGTAAAACAGCACGAAGGTGAGGATCAGCAGCGCCTCGCCCCAGCCGGCGCGGCCGATGAATTCCCGGAACGGGGCGACGACGGCGTCCTGCAGCGTCCGCGGCGGCGTGACGTTGGCCGGTTCCCGGACCAGCAGGCTCATCGCGACGCCGGGCAGCATGAACAGCGCGGTGATCTGGAACACCGTCGCCCAGGCCAGGTGGTCGGCCAGGATCAGCGACAGGGAGCCGGGCACCAGCCCGGCCAGCCGGTAGGCATTCACATGCACGGAATTGCCCAGTCCGAGTTCTTCGTCGTGCAGCAGTTCGCGGCGGAAGGCGTCAATCGCGATGTCCTGGGTGGCGGAGAGCAGCGCCACCGCGCCGGCCAGCCAGAGGATGCCGCTGATGTCCTGTTGCGGCGATTGCCCGCCGGAGAGCGCGATGCAGCCCAGCAGCCCGATCTGGGTCAGCAGCATCCAGCCCCGTCGCCGGCCCAGCGGCGGCGCGATCCGGTCCAGCAGCGGCGCCCAGAGGAATTTCCAGGTGTAGGGAAACTGGATCAGCGCGATGAAGCCGATGGTCTTCAAATCCACGCCCTCGCTGCGCAACCAGGCGGGGATCAGGTTCAGCAGCAGATACAGCGGCAAGCCGGAGCTGAAGCCGGTGAACACGCAGATCAGCATGCGGCGGGTGAGCAGGGGGCGGAGCCAGGTGGGCATGGGAGGAAAGAGGGAAAAAGAGGCAGGGCGCGGGCGGGCATCTTACCAAGCCGGGGCGGACCCGGCCGGCGGCGGAAGGGCGAGGCGGAAGGGCGAGGCGGAAGGGCGAGAGGCGGGCGCGGCCCGGACTTGCCCGGTCTATTCGCTGTAATCGCCATCCACGTAATACCAGCGCCCGTCTTCCTTGCGGAAGCGGCTGGTTTCGTGGAGGCGCATGGCGCGGCCGCCGAGGCGGTAGCGGGCGATGAATTCGACCTGGGCGCTGTCGGCGCCGGGCAGGTGGCGGCGGATTTCGAGGTCCAGCCACTTCGGCTGCGGCGGCGTGTGCAGGTCGAGTTCCGCCGGGCGGCTGCCGGGGTGCCAGGTGGCGAGCAGGTAATCCTGCAGCCCCAGACAGTAGGCGACGTAGCGGGAGCGCATCAGCGCTTCGGCGCTGGGGGCGGGCTGGCCGAGGTGCCAGGGCTGGCAGCACTGGCCGTAGGGGTGGCCGCTACCGCAAAAGCAGGGCTGGCCGGGTTTCAGGCTGGGGGCGGACATGGGCGGTGACGGCAGGGGGAAATCAGGGCCAGGCGCGGGCGCCGTAGATCATCCGCCGGGCGACGAAGTGGCGGGCCGGCGGCAGCAGGTCGAGGGCGAAAAGGCCCAGGCCGCGCAGGCGGCGCAGCGGCGGCAGGTCGTTGGAGAACAGCCGGACCACGCCATCGGTGAATACGGCGCCGCCCTGGCGGTCGAGCTGGCGCTGGCGGGCGTAGGTGGCGAGCAGGGCGGCATCGCCGGGGTCGCCGCCGCTGCGGCAGAGCCGCTCGGCGAGCTGCCAGGCGTCGCGCAGGCCGAGGTTGAAGCCCTGGCCGGATACCGGGTGCAGCGTCTGGGCGGTGTTGCCGATCCAGACCTGGCGCGGGCCGACCAATTCCTTGCGCAGCCGCAGCGCCAGCGGATAACGGTCGCGGCGGCCCACGGCACGGAAGGCGAAGCGGCGGCCGAACTGGGTGTTGAGCGCGGCGAGGAAGCCGGCGTCGTCCAGCGCCATCAGCGCATCGGCGCGGGCGGCGGGGACGGTGAAAACCAGCGCGTAGCCCTGGTCCAGCGGCAGCAGCGCGAGCGGCCCGTCGGGGGTGAAGCGTTCCCAGGCGCGGCAGGCGTGCGGCTGGTCCGGCTCCGCTTCGGCGATGATCGCGTGCTGGCCGTAGTCGCGCACCTGCACGGCCGGGTCGTCCGCCGGGGTGCCTTCGGCGTGAACCACCAACCTGGCACGAAGGTGGCGCGGGCCGGCGGGGGTCGCGAGGTCGACGGCCACCCCGTCCGCTTCCGCCTCCAATGCGGTGACGGTCGTCTGGTCGAGGCAGCAGGCTGCCGGGACCACCCGGCGCAGCGCCGCGGCGAGGTCGCGGTAGCGCAGCACATAGCCCAGGGCCGGCAGGCCGTAATCGGCCCGGTCCATCAGGCTGCGGCCGAAGCCGCCGCGCTGGGAGATATGGATGGTCTGGATCGACGTGGCCGCCCGTTCCGGCCAGGCGCCCAGCGGTGCCAGCAGTTCGCGGGCGCCGTGGGACAAGGCCAGGGCGCGGGGGTCGGCCAGCGCCGCGTCGGCGGTCCGGCGGTCGATCACCGCCAGCCGGAGGCCGCTGTCGGCCAGCGCCCGGGCCAGGGTCAGCCCGACCGGGCCGGCGCCGATGATCAGCAGGTCCAGGTCTTCGCGGGGGGTGTCAGTCATGACGCATCAGCTCCTCGATGGCTTCGACGCTGCGCGGGACGTCGGTGTATACCTCGGCGCCGGTGGCGCTGACGATCACGTCGTCCTCGATCCGGATGCCGATGCCGTGCAGCGCCGCGGGGACGTCGTCCGCCGCCGGGATGTACAGGCCGGGTTCGACGGTCAGCGTCATTCCCGGTGTCAGCGTGGTCCAGGCGTCGCCGATCTTGTAGTCCCCGGCGTCATGGACGTCCAGCCCCAGCCAGTGGCCGGTGCGGTGCATGTAGAAACGCTTGTAGGCCTCGCGCTCGATCAGGCCTTCGACCGCGCCTTGCAGCAGGCCGAGATCGACCATGCCTTGGGTCAGCACGCCGACCGCGGCCTCGTGCGGGTCCATGAAGCCGGCGCCGGGGCGGATGCTGGCGAAGGCGGCGCTCTGGGCGGCGAGGACGATCTGGTAGGCGTCGCGCTGGGCGGGGCTGAAGCGGCCGCTGACCGGGAAAGTCCGGGTGATGTCCGCGGCGTAGCCTTCGACTTCGCAGCCGGCGTCGATCAGCACCAGGCTGCCGGCGGCCAGCGGCTGGTTGTTGGCGACGTAGTGCAGCACGCAGGCGTTGGCGCCGCCGGCGACGATGGGGGTGTAGGCGTGGGCGTCGGCGCCCCGGCGGCGGAATTCGTAGCTCAGTTCTGCTTCCAGCTCGTATTCCCGCATCCCCGGCCGGCAGGCGCGCATCGCCCGCAGGTGGCCGGCGGCGGCGATGTCGGCGGCGCGGCGCAAGGTGGCCTGCTCGTGCTCGTCCTTGACCAGCCGCATGCTGTCCAGCTCGGCGCGCAGGTCGTGCAGCGTGCGCGGCGCCCGTTTGCCGGAGCGGACCTGGCCGCGAACCTGGTTCAGCGCCCGGGCGATCTGCTCGTCCCAGCCGCTGTCGTGGCCGAAGGCGTGCCACAGGCAATCCCGGTCGGCGATCAGCTCCGGGAGCTTTTGTTCAAGTTCGCCGATGGGGTAGGCGGCGTCGAAGCCGAAATGCGTGGCCGCAGCGGCGGGGCCGTAGCGGAAACCGTCCCAGGTTTCCCGCTCCGGGTTCTTTTCCCGGCAGAACAGCAGGCTTTGCGGCTGCGCGCCGCCAACCAGCACCAGCACCGCTTCCGGCTCGGGGAAGCCGCTGAGGTACCAGAAGTAGCTGTCGAAGCGGTAGGGGTGGTGGCTGTCCCGGTTGCGCAGGACTTCCGGCGCGGTGGGGATCACGGCGATGCCGTTGCCCAGGCGTTGCAGCAGGCGCTGGCGGCGGAGGAGGAAGGGGGTCATGAGCATTCCCGGTCGAGTTGCGCCAGGCGTTCCGGCGTTCCCACGTCGACCCAGCGGCCGCGGAAATGTTCGCCGGCGAGGCGTCCGGCTGCGGCGGCCTGACGCAGCAGCGGGGCCAGCCGGGCCGGCTGGTCGGGGGAGAGGCCGGCAAACAGCGCCGGGTGGTAGAGGCCGATGCCGGCGTAGGTCAGCCTTGGCGCCGCCGGGTCGGTGGTGATGCGGCCGGCCTGCAGCGGGAAGTCGCCTTCCGGGTGGTGCGCCGGATTGCTGACCAAGAGCAGCTGCGCGAGGTCGTCGCCCAGGGCGTGTTGCCAGGCCGCGGCCGGGGACCAGTCGCAGAAGACGTCGCCGTTCAGCACCAGAAACGGGGCGTCACCCAGCAGCGGCAGGGCGCGGGCGATGCCGCCGGCGGTTTCCAGCGCGCCCGGCGGCTCGGGCGAGTAGTGCAGTGCCAGGCCCCAGCGCGCGCCGTCGCCCAGCTCGGCTTCGATCAGCGCGCCGAGGTGGGCGTGGTTGATCACCACCTCGCGAAAGCCGGCGGCGGCGAGCTTTTCCAGGTGCCAGACGATCAGCGGTTTGCCGCCCACCGGCAGCAGCGGCTTGGGCCGGTGGTCGGTCAGCGGACGCATCCGTTCGCCGCGGCCGGCGGCGAGGATCATGGCCTTCATCGTGGTCAGCTTGCGTCGGTCAGAAGGTGTAGCCGCTTTCCTGGCTACGGCCTTCGATCCGGTCGAGCAGATCGATCAGCGGCTTGAAGACGATGTAACGCTCGGCGACGTGGCGGACGTAGCGCAGGAAGCGGGGCAGGTCGGCCATGTAGTTGGACTTGCCGTCGCGGTAGTTCAGCCGGCAGAAGATGCCCAGCACCTTGAAGTGGCGCTGCAGGCCCATCCACTCGTATTCCTGCCAGAACTCGGAGAAGTCGCGCCGTACCGGCAGCCCGGCCTTGCGCGCCTTTTCCCAGTAGCGGATGACCCAGTCGAGCTCGTCTTCTTCTTCCCAGGAGATGAAGGCGTCGCGGTAGAGGGAGACCAGGTCATAGGTCAGCGGGCCGTAGACCGCGTCCTGGAAGTCGAGGACGCCGGTGCCTTCGGAACACAGCATCAGGTTGCGCGGCATGAAGTCGCGATGGACATAGACCTGGGGCTGGTTCAGCGCCGCGGCGATCAGCGTCTCGAAAACCTGTTCCAGCATCGCCTTGTCGGCGTCGGTCAGTTCGAATTGCAGGTGGCGGCCGAGGAACCATTCCGGGAACAGGTCCAGCTCCCGGCGCAGCAGCGCGGCGTCGTAGGGCGGCAGCACGTCCGGGCGGCTGGCCTGCTGCCATTTCATCAGCGCTTCGCCGGAGCTGGCGAACAGGGCGCGGGCGGCGGCCGGCGCGGTCTGCAGCCGGGCGAGATAGCCGCTGTTGCCCAGGTCGGTCAGCAGCAGGAAGCCCTGGTCGAGATCCTGGGCGAGGACGGCGGGGACATGCACGCCGGCCTCGGCCATCAACCCGGCGACCTGGATGAAGGGACGGCAGTCTTCCCGCTCGGGCGGGGCGTCCATGACGATGCGGCTGCTGCCGTCGGGCAGGGTGACGCGGAAGTAGCGGCGGAAGCTGGCGTCGGCGGAAGCCGGGGCGAGTTCGATGTTCTGACCGGGGAATTGCTGGGCAACCCAGTGCTGGAGGAGGGTGTCACGCGACATGCTGGCAGGGGTTCTTCGATGTAAAATGCGCCGATTTTAGCATTCGCGGCCCTGGCGGCTGCGGCAGGCCCGGCATCCCGCCGGATTCCCGGCCCGATTCCCGCGCTTTACGGGGTTCGACCTGTCGGCAACCAGTGAAACCCGTACTTTGCAGCGCTCCTTCCGTCCTTCCCCCCGTCGTGCCTTCCCCGCCTCGCTGACCCGCAAGCCCCTGTGTGGCCTGCTGGCCGGGCTTTTTGCGCTGCCGCTGCCGGCCGCAGCGCTCTCCGGCATGGCGCTGGTGTTGCCGAATCCGCCGCAGACGCTGCAATCTGAGCCCGTGCCGGCGATGGAACTGGAGCCGCAACTGCGGACGCAAAAGCGCCTGATTCCCGACCTGCTGGAAAAGGCCAAGCTGGATCCGCATCCGGTGTTCATCTTTGCCGAGCGGCTCGAAGGCCGCAACGAAGCGGCGACTGTCGCCGAAGGCGATGCCGAGCTGCGCAAGATCGACGCCCAGCTCTACGCCGACAAGATCATTTACCGACCGTTGGACGACGTGGTCGAGGCCAGGGGGCCGCTGCGGCTGGAGCGGGGCCAGGACGTGATCACCGGCGATGCCCTGTATCTGAAGCTGACCGACCAGGTGGGCTACATCGAGCATCCGCACTACACCATCCGCCGGGAAACCAGCCTGCGCTACAGCGGCCAGCCCACCGGGGCGGTGACCATCGGCCCGATCTTCGACAGCCCGCTGGCGCAACGCAAGACCACCACCGGCTACGGCCAGGCGGAGCGGATCGACTTCGAAGGTGATAACCAGGTCCATATCACCGCCGGCACCTACTCGACCTGCAAGCCGGACAGCAGCGACTGGTACGCCCGCTCCGACGACATCCGCCTCGATTTCGACGCCGAGCGGGGCGAGGCCAAGGATGGCACGCTGTATTTCAAGGATGTGCCCATCCTCTACGCCCCCAGCTTCACCTTCCCGCTGAACAACCGCCGCACCAGCGGCCTGCTGGCGCCGACCTACGCCACGTCGAACAAGACCGGTCTCGACCTGACGCTGCCGTTCTACTGGAACATCGCCCCGAATTACGATGCGACGCTGGGCGTCCGGGAAATGAGCAAGCGCGGCCTGCAGCTGAGCACCGACTTCCGCTACAAGGATTTCCACTACGACGGCAATCTGCGGCTGGAATACCTGCCGCACGACCAGCAGACCAGCACCGACCGTTTCGCCTATTCCTATGCCCATCAGCACCGGCTGGGCCAGGGGGTGACGGGCACGATCAACTGGAGCGGGGTTTCCGACGACCAGTACTGGACCGACCTGTCCTCCCGGCTGATCCAGACTTCCCAGACCCAGATGCCGCGGGAAATGCGGCTCAGCTACTTCGACAGCAGCAACTGGTGGTGGGGCGACGTCCAGACGCTGCGCTACCAGACGCTGCAGACCGACAGCAACAACCTGGTGCTGAAGCCCTATTCGCTGGCACCGCGGATCAATTTCAACGCCCGTCTGCCCACCGGCGAGATGACCGAAGTCGGGATGATGGGCCAGTTCACCGCCTTCACCCACCCGACCCTGGTCCAGGGTCAGCGGCTGGTCCTCTACCCGCAGTTCTCGCTGCCGCTGGAAACCGCCGCCTTCCACCTGACGCCGAAACTGGGCCTGCACCTCAGCGAATACAACCTGACCCAGCAGGGCGCGCTGCCCGCCAGCCAGAGCCGCAACGTGCCGATCTTCAGCCTCGACACCGGGCTGGTGTTCGAGCGGCCGCTGGAATGGCAGGGTCAGAACTACACCCAGACGCTGGAACCGCGGCTGTACTACCTCTATGTGCCGTATCGGGACCAGTCCAACATCCCGGTGTTCGACACCGCTGCCGCCGACTTCAACTTCGCGCAGATCTTCAACGAGAACCGCTACATCGGGAACGACCGGATCGGCGACGCCAACCAGCTGACCGCAGCGGCGACTTCCCGCCTGCTCGACCCGGCGACCGGCGCCGAGCGCGCCCGCTTCCTGCTGGGCCAGCGCTACTACTTCTCCGGCCAGAAGGTGCTGCTGCCAGGGGAAACCGCCCGCGGCGACAATTACTCCCATACGCTGATGGCCGCCAACGCCGAAGTGCTGCGCCGCACCTACCTGGACGCCGCCTGGGAATACGACTGGCAGCAGAACCGCACCCAGCGTTTTGCGCTGGGTACCCGCTACCAGCCGGAAGCCGGCCGGGTGCTGAGCGCCAGCTACCGCCAGCTGAGCAACGAAGTCGAGCAGTTCGACTTCGCCGGCCAGTGGCCGCTGAGCAGCCGCTGGTATGCCGTCGGCCGTTACAACTACTCCCTGCGCGGCAAGCAGCTGGTCGAGGGCATCGGTGGCCTCGAATACAATGCCGGCTGCTGGGTGGTCCGCGCCGTTGCGCAACGCCTGGAGGTTGCCACCGGCAGCCCCAGCAAGACCCTGTTCCTGCAACTTGAACTCAACGATTTCGCCGCCATCGGCTCCAACCCGATCCAGCTGCTGCGCCGGAGCATTCCCGGCTATGGCCGGATCAATGCCCTCTCCGAAGGCAGCCTGCTTTCCAGCGAGTAACTCCCCATGTCCCGTCTTGCTTTGATTTTTCTGGCCCTTTGCCTGCCCGCCCTCGCCGCGGCCCAGGCGTCCCGCAGCTATAGCGAGCCGCAGGAAGTGGATCGCATCGTCGCCGTCGTCGGCAACGAAGTCATCACGATGCGCGAATTGCGCACCCGGCTCGACACCGCGGTGACCCAGCTGCGGCGCCAGGGCACGCCGCTGCCGCCGATGGATGTCCTCGAATCGCAGATGCTGGAACGGATGGTGATGGACAAGGTGCAACTGCAGTTCGCCTCCGAATCCGGCGTCCGCATCGACGATGCTCAGGTCGATCTGGCAATTGGCCGGATCGCCGCCAGCAACAAGATGTCGCTGCAGCAGTTCCGCGCCGAACTGGAAAAGGACGGCGTGGCCTACGCCCGCTTCCGCGAGGAAATCCGCGAGGAAATGACCCTGTCGCGGCTGCGCGAGCGGGAAGTGGACAGCCGGCTGAGCATTTCCGACGCCGAAGTCGATCACTATCTCGAAAATCAGGCCGCCAGCAGCAACGAGGAATATCAGGTCGCGCACATCCTGCTGCGCGCCCCGGAATCCGCCAGCCCGGAACAGCTGCAGAAGCTGAAGGCCAAGGCGGATGACCTGATCCAGCGCGCCCGGAATGGCGAAAGCTTTGCCCAGCTGGCTGCGTCCGCCTCCGATGCGCCGGACGCGCTGCAAGGCGGCGACCTGGGCTGGCGGACGCTGGACCGGATGCCCGGTCTGTTCGGCGAAGTGCTGGGCAGCGCCAAGTCCGGCGACGTCCTCGGGCCCCTGCGTTCATCCAATGGCTACCATATCGTCAAGCTGGTGGCCAAGCGCGGTGGCGCCGCAGTGCCGGCGGTGGAACAGACCCATGCCCGCCACATCCTGGTGCGGGTCGATGAACTGGTCTCGGAAAAGGAAGCCCGACGCAAGCTGGAAGCCCTGCGCGAGCGGCTGGTCAACGGGGAGAACTTCGCCGAACTGGCCCGGCTGTTCTCGGTCGATGGCTCGGCCAGCAAGGGCGGTGAACTCGGCTGGCTGTACCCCGGCGACACCGTGCCGGATTTCGAGCGGGCGATGGATGCGCTGAAGCCGATGGAAATCAGCCCGGTGGTGCAATCCCCCTTCGGTTTCCACCTGATCCAGGTGCTGGAACGGCGCAAGCAGGATGTCTCCCAGGAGCGCCAGCGCCAGATGGCCAAGCAGGCGCTGCGCGAACGCAAGATCGACGAAGCCTTCCAGGACTGGTTGCGCCAGCTGCGCGACCGGGCCTACGTGGAAAACCGGCTGGTGGAAAAATGAGCGGCCGTCTGCCCGTCCTGGCGATCACCTCCGGCGAACCGGCCGGGATCGGCCCGGAACTCTGCCTGCGGCTGAGTGAAACCCGCTTTTCGGCGCATCCGGTGGTGTTGTGTGACCGTAAGCTGCTGGCGGAACGGGCCGCAGCGCTGAATTACCCCATCCGCCTGCGGGACTGGCAGCCGGGTCTGGCGCCGGAAGCCGGCGTGCTCGACGTGCTGCACCTGCCGCTGGCGGTGCCGACCCAGGCGGGCAAGCTCGACGCCGGCAATGGCCGCTACGTGCTGAACCTGCTCGACCGGGCGCTGGCCGGCTGCCGCAGCGGCGAATTCGCTGCGATGGTCACGGCGCCGGTGCATAAGGGCGTGATCAACGCCGCCGGCGTGCCTTTCACCGGCCATACCGAATATCTGGCGGACAACACCGATACGCCGCGGGTGGTGATGATGCTGGCCGGGGCGGGCCTCCGGGTGGCGCTGGCGACCACCCACCTGCCGCTGCGCGACGTGGCCGACGCCATCACGCCGCAGGAACTGGAAACCACGCTGCGCATCCTGCACCGGGACATGCAGCAGAAATTCGGGATTGCCCAGCCGCGCATCCTGGTGGCCGGGCTGAACCCCCACGCTGGCGAAGGCGGCTACCTGGGCCGCGAGGAAATCGAGGTCATCGAACCGGTGCTGGCCAAACTCCGCGCCGAAGGCATGAATCTGGTCGGGCCGTTGCCGGCGGACACCCTGTTCACCCGCAACGTGCTGGCCGGCAGCGATGCCCAACTGGCGATGTACCACGACCAGGGCCTGGCGGTGCTGAAGTACGCGGCGTTCGAGGAAGGCATCAACATCACGCTGGGCCTGCCGATCATCCGCACCTCGGTGGATCACGGCACGGCGCTGGATCTGGCCGGGACCGGCCGCGCCGACCCCGGCAGCCTCTACGCCGCCACGGCGCTGGCCGCAGAACTCGCGCAGCGGGCCGCAGCATGAAAGGCCACGTCGCCCGCCGTCGCTTCGGCCAGAACTTCCTGATCGACACCGGCATCGTCGCCGCCATCGTCAATGCCATCGACCCGCGTCCCGGCGAAGTCGTCGTCGAAATCGGCCCCGGCCTCGGGGCGCTGACCAAGCCGCTGCTCGACCGGCTGCCGCTGCTGCATGTCGTCGAAATCGACCGCGACCTGATCGCCCGGCTGAAGCAGACCTACCCGCCGACCCGGCTGTGCATCCACGAGGGCGACGCGCTGGAGTTCGATTTTTCCAGCCTGGGCCGCGAGATCAAGATCGCCGGCAACCTGCCTTACAACATCTCGACGCCGCTGCTGTTCCACCTCGCCGGCTTTGCCGAGCAGGTCCGGGACATGCACTTCATGCTGCAGAAGGAAGTGGTCGAGCGCCTGGTGGCCGAGCCGGGGGATAGCGAATTCAGCCGGCTGTCGGTGATGCTGCAATACCGTTTCTACATGGAATGGCTGCTCGACGTGCCGCCGGAGAGCTTTGACCCGGCGCCCAAGGTCGATTCCGCGGTGATCCGGCTGATTCCCCGGCCGCAGGCGGAACTCGACGCCCGCGACGAGGGCCTGCTGGCGGAAGTGGTCCAGGCCGCGTTTGCCCAGCGGCGGAAGATGCTGCGCAACAACCTGCGCGGTCTGCTGGGCGACGATGGCTTCGTCGCAGTGGACATCGATCCGACCCGGCGGGCGGAAGACCTGGCGGTCGCCGATTACGTCCGGATCGCCAATTACCTGGCTGACCGGCGGCGCCCGACCTGAACGGCAACAAGCCCGACCTGAACGCCAATAAAAAACCCCGCAGGACTCGCGGGGTTTTTTATTGGCGCCGGAACGCTTACTTCTTCAGCGGGCAGGTATTCAGGCCGAGGATGGGGTACAGCGGGCAGAAACCGATCAGGCCGGTGGCCAGCGGGACGATGCCGATATAACCCCAGGCCGGCAGCATGCCAGCGGCAGTCGCACCCACCAGGCCCAGGCCGGCGATGATGCGCAGAATCTTGTCCAGACCACCCACATTTGCTTTCATGATGCACTCCGTTTGTTTAAGTTGGTGAGGCTAATTTAAGCCCCCCGGAGGCTGGCGTCTGTAACCTGGGTTACAGAGCCGGAAAAAAATGCGGGTGCTTCTGCCGGCTCACACCCAGAGTTCGCAATCGGAGGCCGGCGCGGCCGGGGGCTTGGGTGGCCGGCTGGCCGGCTTGTCACCGCGCAGATGGCGGGCGAGTTCCCGGTCGGTCTTCAGGATGTGATTGACCAGCCAGTCGCGGAAGAAGTTGGTCAGCTCCAGGCCGATGGCCTCGCCGGACTGGTAACGCCGGGCGTAATCCTGGGCTTTCTTCAGCAGCTTGTCGTGTTTCTGCAGGTGGTCGCGTTCTTCCGGATAGCCGGACTGCTGCATCAGGCGCGCCTCGTTGCCGAAGTGGTAGGCGGTGTAGTCGAGCAATTCCTGCAGCACGCTGCCGATGATGTCCTGCGATGAGCCCTGGTGCATCGCTGAATGCAGCCGGTTGAACAGCTCGATCAACACCTGATGCTGGCTATCGATTTCCGGGTAGCCCACTGCAAGGCGTTCCGACCACGCCAGGCCGATGTGGCTCTGGTCGCGCCGCTGGGCCGGCTCGCTGCTGTCGACGCTGCCGCCGGTCTTGAAGCGGCCGCTGATGTCGAGCAGCGCCGCGGAGGAAATGTCGGCGCGGGCGGCGACCTCGGTGGCGCCCTCGACCATCTGCACCGCCTGTTCGGTGATCGCGATGGACTGGCTGACGATGCCGACCACGTTGTTGGCCTGGGCAACCTGGTCGCCGACCACCCGCGCCAGGGCTTCCATCCGCTCCCGCGCTTCCTCGGAGGCCCGGCGGAAATCGGCGAGCAGGCTGGAGGTGTTTTCGGCGCTGGCGACGCCCTGCTGCACCATCGGCACCGCCGAATCCATGGCCACCACCACCTGGCGAATCTCGCCCTGGATCTGGGCGATGGTGCGGCCGATGTCGGCGGTGGATTGGCCGGTCCGTTCGGCCAGTTTGCGCACTTCGTCGGCAACGACGGCAAAGCCGCGACCGGCCTCGCCGGCCCGGGCGGCTTCAATTGCCGCGTTCAGCGCCAGCAGATTGGTCTGGTCGGCCACTTCCTTGATCATCCCGACGATGGCGCCGATGCGCTCGGCCTGGGTCGCCAGCTGCTGGACGCTGTTGGAGGAGCCGCGGATGGTTTCGGCGATGGCGTGCATGCCGCGGGTGCTTTCCTGGACCAGGCCTTCGCCTTCGGCGCTGCGGCGGCTGATTTCCTGGGCGTGGGCCTCGGTTTCCCGCGCCAGTCCGGCGACGTAGTCGATCTGGCTGCGCATGGCCTCGACGGCGGACATCACCTCTTCCGCCGAGGTTTTCTGCAGCGATAGCCGGACGCCCATGTTCGATGCGTCGGAGGTCAGCACCCCCATGTCGCGGGAAAGGCGGCGGGCGTTGCTGATGATGGCGCCGACCAGTTCTTCGAGCTGACGACGCATGCTGTCCAGCGCGCCAAGCAGGCTGTCCGCCGGATAACGGGCTTTGTCGCTCAGCATCTGCAGGTCGCCGCTGGCGATGCGCTCGGCGACATGGACCGCTTCCGAAGGCTCGCCGCCCAGCTTGTTCAGCACCCAGCGCCGGACCAGGATGGAAACGAAGCCCATGCCGAGGATGCCCAGCCCGGTCAGCAGCAGCATCCAGGTGGCGAAGTGCCAGAACACCGACTGCATGTCGTCGATATACACCCCGGAGCCGATCACCCAGCCCCAGGGGGCGAACAGCTTGACGTAGGACAGCTTGTCGTAAAGCCCGGCGCTGACGCCGCCGCTGCGGTTGGGCTTGGGCCAGGCATAGCTGACGAAGCCCTGGCCGGACTGGCGCACCACGTCATTGAAGGCGACGAACAGGTTCTTGTTCTGCAGATCGGCGGTGGGCTTGCCGTCGTGGTCGTATTGCCGGTCAGCCTTGTTGAACTTGGGGTCGTCCAGCCGCTTGCCGTCCAGATCGGGCACCGTCGGGTGCATCACCATCTTCGGGTAGGGTTGGTCGAGGTCGTTGATCCACAGGTATTCCACATCGGCGTAGCGCAGGCGCTTCAAGGTTTGCGCCGCCTGGGTCTGGGCCACCTCGCGGCTCAGTACGCCCTGTTGTTCCAGTTGCCAGTAGCTTTCAATGACGCCGTGGGCGATTTCGACGACGGCCTTGAGCTGGGTTTCCTTGCTGTCGCGCAGCGTGCTGTCCAGCGTGTAGAGGCCAAAGCCGCTGAGGAGCAGAAAGCCGAGCAGTGCGGCGAAGGGGACAACCAGCAGGCGAAAACCCAGGGTGCCGGTGAAAATCGGGCGATTGTTCTTCATTTCGGCCCTCCTGCTGGTGAAAATCGGCGACTAAGGGCCGGATTTATTGGGGAAAGTGGAGCGGCAGAGTATATCCCAGGGCGCAGGGTGGTCGAGTGGCTTATGCCTGCGTTTTTTAACAAAAACGCCAAAAATAATAAATTGTGGCTAGGCTGGGCGGGTCACGTTCTGTATCGTCTGCAGCAGTGCATCGCGGGTGATCGGCTTGACGAGCAAGGCGTCAAAGCCGGCCTGCATGATCTGCTCGGTTTCGCTGGCCAGGGCGTGGGCGGTGTAGGCAATGATCGGCATGGCCGCCCCCAGGGCGCGCAGGCGCTGGCACAGTTCGATACCGCTGATGCCCGGCAGGCTGATGTCCAGCAGCAGGCAGTCGTAGTCTTGTTCCGGAAAACGCGCCAGCGCCTCGGTGGCGTCACGGCATTCGGTGATCTGGTGACCGGCCTTGCGCAGTATCACCGCCGGCAGCACCCGGTTGCTCTCGACGTCATCAACCAACAGGATATTCATCAAAGGCTGCTTTCTGCCGGCAGGGGCAACAACACGAAGAATTCGCTGCCGTGGTCGGGCTGGGAGACGAAATCGATCTGCCCGCCCATCAACTGCACCAGTTCCCGTGACAAGGCCAGGCCCAGACCGGAACCGCCCTTGCCACGGGTTTCGAAGTTTTCGATCTGGCGGAAACGCTCGAAGATCAGCTCCCGCTGGTTCGGAGCGATGCCACAGCCGGTGTCCGACACGGCCAGCCGGAGAAAGTTGCCCTCGCGCCGGGCGGAGAAACGGATCTGGCCCCGGTCGGTGAATTTCACGGCGTTGTGCAGCAGGTTGTTCAGCACCTGCAGCAGCCGGGTCCGGTCGCAGTACAGGCTTTCCGGCAGATCGCTGGCCAGATCGCAGCCGAGTTGCAGGCCCTTGGCTTCCGCCGCCGGCAGCTGGATCGCGCAGGCTTCGTGCAGCAGCGGCAACAGCGCACAGCGGTCCGGGTTCAGTTCCATGCGCCCGGCTTCGATCCGCGCCAGGTCGAGAATGGCATTCACCAGCTCCAGCAGATGACGGCTGCTGCGGAAGATGGTCTGGGAAAACTGGCGGGCGGTGTCGTCCTCGGCGGTGTCGCGCAGGTATTCGGCATAACCGATGATGCCGTTGAGCGGCGTCCGCAGTTCGTGGGACATCGAGGCGAGGAATTCCGATTTCAGCCGGTTGGCCGACTCGGCCTTTTCCTGGCTGACCCGCAGCCGGGCGGAGATGTCCTGCTGTTTGCGCAGCAGGTGGATGGTCAGCAGGGCAAACAGCAGCAGCAGGCCGGTCATCGCGCCGGCGTAGAGGTAGTAACCGCGCCGCCGTTCGTAGTAGTCCGCCAGCGCCTCGTCCTCGGCGACACCGACGACGACCGCCACCGGAAAGTCCGGGAGCTTGCGGAAGCTGAAGATCCGCTGGACGCCATCCACCTTGCTGACCGAGGCGTAATGGCCGCGGTCCTGGGTTTTCAATAATGCAAACAGCGGCGAGCTGCTGATGTTCTGCCCTAGGTCGCCCTGTTCCGCCTCGCTGGAACGGCGGGCGAGCACGGTGCCATCCAGCCGGACCAGCGTGATGACGCCCCGCCGGCCGACGTTGATTTCGCTGTACTGGGTGGTGAAGTAGAACGGGGTGAGGGAAATGACCACGGCGCCGGCGAAGCTGCCGTCGGGTTTGTTCAGCCGCCGGGTCATCTGGATCGACCATTTCCCGGAAGCCCGGCCCAGCACCGGCTTGCTGATGAACAACCGGCGGCTGTCCTCCTGGAGATGCACCCGGAAATGCTCCCGGTCCGACAGGTCGAGCACCTTGTGCTCGGGCAGGTTCGACAGGATGTAGCTGCCGTGTTCATCGATGATCCCCAACTGGTTGAACAGCGTGGTGATCAGCATGCCTTCCCGTTCGAACTCGGCGATATTGATCCGGCGCCCGTATTTCTCGTACTGGAATTTCAGGAACAGCACCGCCTGGTCGGCGCTCTTCAGCGTCCGCACCGTGTGTTCCTGAAAGGCCTGCGCCAGATTCAGCGTGTCCCGCTGCGCCGCCTCCAGCGTTGCACTCCTGTCGGTCTGCGCCTTGTAGAGGATCGCCGACCACAGCGCGGCGATCAGGATCAGCGTAAACCCCAGAATCAGCCCGCTCGCCCCCCGGCCTTCCCGCGGGAACAGGCGGAAAAATCCGGAAAATGGGCCGGAATGGGCGGGCTTGGCGGACATGAGCGGGAAATTTTTCGAGAAAAAACAAGCATAACCGAAAAGCACTGGCGAATTTCCCGGCGTATCCCCCGGCTAGCTGTTCGGCGCCGGGTGGTAGCAGGGAACGGCAGAAAGTGAACGTCGGGAAGCGGCGGGTCAGGCTGGGGAGGCTTCCTGCCTGGGGGCGTCCCTGCCCCGGCTCAGACCCAAAGCCGGTACAACCAGAAGGACTCGTCCTCGAGAAAACGGCGGGTGAATTCCCCCGGCGCAAAGCCGGTGACGCGGCGGGCGGCGCGGCTCAGGTGGGCCTGATCGGCGAAATCCAGCTCTGCCGCCATTTCTGCCCAATCCAGGGTATGGCCGGCGGCGTGGCGGTCGCGGGCCAGGAAGAACAGGCTTTCGGTGCGGGTCAGGCCCTGCCATTCCCGCAGGGAGCGGCCGCTGAATTCCCGGACCCGGCGTTCCACCTGGCGCTGCCCCAGGCTGCGCCGCCATTCGTGGGCCTGCCAGGCCAGACGCTCGACCCAGTGGCGGCCGACCTGGCGCAGGGAAGCCAGCGGCGACAGATTCCCCTGCATCGTCTGCCAGCGTGGACCAAGCTGCGTGGCCAGCGCCGTCAGCGTGGCGTCGTCGTCCGGCGCCGCCAGCAAGGCCGCGCGCAATGGCGCCCAGGCCGCCTGGCCCGGCCCGGTTAGCGGTACGAAGCGGTCATGGATCGCCGCCAGCTCGACGCCAAACAACTGCCGGGCGACATCCGCCGGGAAGCAGGCCATGTAGCCGCGCCCGGTCTGCGGCGCCCAGCTGACCAGCGGCCGCGACTGGCTGCCGGACAGCACGAAGTCGCTCGGGAAGGGCTGCCACTGCGGGCCGTTGGCCCGGCACTCGACCCGGCCGACCGGCATGCCGTCGTGGAACCAGGACAGGGTCACCAGCGGCGACGCCGGAAAATGGGTCAGCCGTTGCACGCTGGAAAGGGAGCAGCCGCGGCTGTCCCGGCTGATCAGGGCCACCAGCGCCCCGCGCAACGGCGGCGGTGCCAGATGGAGTTGCTGCCGGGGTTGCGGCCCACCCGCGGCCAGACGCGGCGCCCGCGCCAGGGGATCGGGGCATTCCGGGTGGGCGAGACCTTCGGGCAGGTTGGCAGGGCGGAACATGGCGGCAGTGTAGGCAGCGGGCGGATGGACGTCGATGTCGTTTTCGTTCAAGACGGCGCGGTGACTGCCGGGCAACATCGCCGCCATGAACGCGAACCCCAACCCCCGCTGCCCGTTCCAGGCTGATGGAACCCCGCCCTCCGCCCACCCGACCGGCGCCTGGCCGCCGGGCCCCGCCGCCGGCCTGACCGGCTGGAGCCTGTTGCGGCGGATGTCCGCCGACCTGCTCGGCAGCCTCGCCGCATGGCAGGCGCGCTACGGCGATGTGGTGCATCTGCGCATCTGGCCGGAGCACCAGATCGTGCTGGGTGACCCGGCGCTGATCCGGGAATTGCTGACCCGCCACCACGACGCGCTGATCCGTTGGGAGCGGGGCATCCAGGTCTTTTCCCGCTTCCACGGCGGCAGCGTGTTCACCCAGGAGGGCGAAGCCTGGCGCCGACGGCGGCGGGCGCTGCAACCGGGCTACGCCGCCCGCAATATCCAGAATTTGCTGCCGGGCATGGCAGAAACCGTCGCCGCCGCAATGGCGAGCTGGCCACAGCAGGCAGAAAACTGGCCGGCGGACAGCGCGCTGACCTCGCTCGCGATGGACGTGATCCTGCGCACCCTGTTCTCCAGCGGGATCGGCGCCGATGCCAGACGGGCGGAGCGGGCGGTGCATGTCTTGCTGCAGGCGGCGAACCGGGAACTCTACTGGCCGGCCAGCGGCCCGGACTGGCTACCGTGGAACCGGCAGCGCCGGCAGAGCCTCGCCACGCTGCAGGCCCTGGTGGTGCAGCATCTGGACGCCCGGCTGCAGCAGGACGCCGCCACCTGGCCGGAAGACCTGCTGACCCGCTTGTTGCACCAGCAACAGGCACTGGGCCTCAGTCACACCGACCTCCGGGACGAATGCATGACCGCCTTCCTCGCCGGCCACGAAAGCACCGCAGCCAGCCTCAGCTGGTGGGCCTGGTGCATGGCCGCCAATCCGGAAGCCCAGCAACGGGCGAGGCAGGAAGTGCGGGAACAGTTGGGCCAGCGCATGCCGCAGCCGGAAGACCTGGCCAAACTGGGCTATCTCGAACAAAGCCTGCAGGAAAGCCTGCGCCTCTATCCGGCCGCGCCGCTGCTCTTCACCCGCCGCAGCACTCGGCCCTTGCAGCTTGGCCCCTGGCACTTCCCGGCCCGGACCCTGTTCCTGATCCCGATCCATGGCTTGCACCACGATCCGCGCTACTTCCCCGACCCGGAATGCTTCCGCCCGGAACGCTTCGCCAGCGACATCCCCCGCGGCAGCTTCCTCCCCTTCGGCGACGGCCCCCGCATCTGCCTCGGCCAACACCTCGCCAGCAACGAAATGCGCCTGATCGCCGCGATGCTGCTGCAACGCTACCGCCTCAGCCCGCTACCCGGCACCCCCGTCCCACAAGCCCGCTTCGACGTCTCGCTCCGCCCAAAAGGCGGGTTGCGGCTCAAGCTGGAAGCGGCTGCCGGAAGGTAGGGACGCGGGGCATCGCGGAGAATCCGACTCGCTGAAAAGCGAAAAAGCCAACCGCTGGAGGTTGGCTTTTTCGCTTGCAGATCAATGATCTGGCTGAATTCGCTGGAGCGGGCGATGGGAATCGAACCCACGGCACAAGCTTGGGAAGCTTGGGTATTACCATTATACGACGCCCGCGAAGGCCGCGATTTTAGCCGGGTTGGGGGTGGGGGGCAATGGTCATTGCAGGGGGCGACCGGCGGGGCCGGTCGCTGCGCTCAGGCGGGGAGGACGGGGCGGCCGGCGACCAGGGTTTGCCGGACACGGCCAGTCAGCGGGTAGCCGAGGAAGGCGGTGTTCTTGCCGCGGCTCTGCAGGTTTTCGGCGCTGACCTGCCATTCGGCTTCCGGGTCGAACAGGCAGACGTCGGCGGTGGCGCCGAGGCCGAGGTGGCCGAGGTCGTCGCGGCCGAGGATGCGGGCGGGGTCGCTGGTGAGGCGGGCGAGGGCGGTGGCGAGCGGGAGCTTTTCTGCCGCGGCCCATTTCAGTGTCAGCGGCAGCAGCAGTTCGAGGCCGGTGGAGCCGGGGGCGGCTTCGTCGAAGGGCAGGAGCTTGTGGTCGCGGCCGTGGGGGCTGTGGTTGGAGCAGAGGCTGGCGACGCCGTGGGCGGCGGCGCGGCGCAGGCCGTCCCGGTCGCGCAGGCTGCGGAGCGGCGGGGCGAAGCGGGCGTTGGTGTCGAAGAAGCCGATGTCGTGTTCGCTGAGGTGGAGGTGGTGGATGGTGACGTCGCAGCTGACCGGGATGCCTTCTTCCTGGGCGCTGGCGATCATGGCGATGCCGGCGGCGGAGGAGATGTGGCTGAGGTGGAGGCGGACGCCGACGTCGGCGGCGAGGGTGAGCAGCGTGGCGATGGCGATGGTTTCGGCGCTGACCGGGATGCCGGCGAGGCCGAGGCGGTTGGCGACTTCGCCGTCGTGGGCGACGCCGCCGCGGCCGAGGTAGTAGTCCTGGGGCTGCAGCCAGACCGGGAAGTTGAAGCTGGCGGCGTATTCGAGGGCGCGGAGCAGGGACTGGGTGTCGGTGATCGGGCGGTTGGCCTGGGAGAAGGCGATGCAGCCGGCCTTGCGCAGCCCGGCCATTTCGCTGAGGCGTTCGCCGCCGAGGCCTAGCGTGAGGGCGCCGAGGGGGAGGACGCGGGCGAGTTGCTGGTCGGCGATGCGGCGGACCAGGCGGTCGGCGAGTTCGGGTTCGTCGAGGATGGGGTCCATGTCCGGCGG
>JBEBBF010000194.1:0-2932 GCA_041158545.1 Pseudomonadota bacterium
AACTGGCGATGGGGTTCCTGGTTTGACCACGGAGCCTGAGGTGGTGAACCACTGGGAAGCGCAGCCCGCCCCGCGTTGGTGAATGTGAGCAGGGTCGGTTCAGCCGTTCGCCTGGGCAGCCCTGCCGCCGCATCGACGATGCGACCCGCCGAGGGACTTCTGACACAGAGGACTGCCACATGTTCGACCGCGCCCAATCCACTCTTTCCAACATCGACCCCGAAATCTGGTCTGCCATCCAGAGCGAAAACCAGCGCCAGGAAGACCACATCGAACTGATCGCGTCGGAGAACTACACCAGCCCCGCCGTGATGGCGGCGCAAGGCTCGCAGCTGACCAACAAGTACGCCGAAGGCTACCCCGGCCGCCGCTACTACGGCGGCTGCGAGAACGTGGACGTGGTCGAGACGCTGGCGATCGAGCGCCTGAAGAAGCTGTTTGGCGCCGAAGCTGCCAACGTCCAGCCGAACTCCGGCTCCCAGGCCAACCAGGCCGTGCTGATGGCCTTTGCCAAGCCCGGCGACACCATCATGGGCATGAGCCTGGCCGAAGGCGGCCACCTGACCCACGGCATGGCGCTGAATCTGTCCGGCAAGTGGTTCAACGTCGTGTCCTACGGTCTGGATGCCAAGGAAGAAATCGACTACGAGCGGATGGAAGCGCTGGCCCGCGAACACAAGCCCAAGATCATCGTCGCCGGCGCCTCCGCCTACGCGCTGCGCATCGACTGGGAACGCTTCGCCAAGGTGGCCAAGGAAGTCGGCGCCATCTTCTGGGTGGACATGGCCCACTACGCCGGCCTGATCGCCGCTGGCTTCTACCCCAACCCGGTGCCCCACGCCGACGTGGTGACCTCCACCACCCACAAGACCCTGCGCGGTCCCCGTGGCGGCATCGTGCTGATGAAGGCCGAACACGAAAAGGCCATCAACAGCGCCATTTTCCCCGGCCTGCAAGGCGGCCCGCTGATGCACGTCATCGCCGCCAAGGCCGTCGCCTTCAAGGAAGCCGCCACCCCGGAATTCCGTGACTATCAGGAACAGGTGATCGCCAACGCCCGCGTCATGGCCAAGGTGCTCTCCGAAGAACGCGGCCTGCGCATCGTCTCCGGCCGGACCGAAAGCCACGTTTTCCTGGTCGATCTGCGCCCGAAGAACCTGACCGGCAAGGAAGCCGAAGCCGCACTGGGCCGCGCCCACATCACGGTGAACAAGAACGGCATCCCCAACGACCCGCAGAAGCCCTTCGTCACCAGCGGCATCCGCATCGGCTCCCCGGCGATGACCACCCGCGGCTTCACCGAAATCGAAGCCGAGAAGATCGCCCACCTGATCGCCGACGTGCTCGACGCCCCCAACGACGAAGCCGTGCTGGCCAAGGTTCGCGAACAAGTCGCCGGCCTCTGCGCCCGTTTCCCGGTTTACGGCGCCTGAACCGGCAACGCCGGGAGTTGAGGCGTGAAATGTCCGTTTTGCGGCGCGGCCGACACCACCGTCGTTGATACCCGGATCAACGACGACGGCGATGTCGTTCGCCGCCGCCGCCGCTGCCTGTCCTGCGACAAGCGCTTCACCACCTTTGAAAAAGCGGAAATCCGCCTGCCGCAGGTGGTCAAGAAAAACGGCGTTCGCGTCGATTACCAGCGGGAAAAACTCCAGGCCAGCTTCGACCTGGCGCTGCGCAAGCGCCCGGTGACCACGGAAGTGGTCGATGCGGCGATTGCCGGCATCGAAGAAAAACTGCTCTCCGCCGGCGAACGGGAAATCAGTTCCCAGCACCTCGGCGAACTGGTCATGCAGGCGCTGAAAAAGCTCGACAAGATCGCCTACATCCGCTTCGCCTCGGTCTATCGCAATTTCGAGGACGTGGATGCCTTCTCCAAGGTCATCCGCGAAGTCTCCCCCAAGAAAACCAGCCGCTGATGTGGACCGCCGCTGACCACGCGGCCATGGCCCGCGCACTGGAACTGGCCGAACGCGGCCTGTGGACCACCAGCCCCAACCCGCGGGTGGGCTGCGTGCTGGTCCGCGACGGCGTCAGCGTCGGTGAAGGCTGGCACGCAAAAGCCGGCGAACCCCACGCGGAAGTCCACGCCCTGCGGGCGGCAGGAGCCGCCGCCCGCGGCGCCACCGCCTACGTCACGCTGGAACCCTGCAGCCATTTCGGCCGCACCCCGCCCTGCGCCGACGCGCTGATTGCCGCCGGGGTCAGCCGGGTCGTCGCCGCGATGACCGACCCCAACCCGCTGGTCGCCGGCGCCGGCCTCAAGCGGCTGCGCGCCGCCGGCATTGCCGCCGACAGCGGCCTGCTGGGCGACGCCGCCCGGGAACTCAATATCGGCTTCGTCTCGCGCATGGAACGGGGCCGGCCGTGGCTAAGGCTCAAAGCCGCCGCCAGCCTGGACGGCAAGACCGCGCTGAAAAACGGCGTCAGCCAGTGGATCACCGGCCCGGCGGCCCGCCGCGACGGCCAGCGCTGGCGCGCCCGCGCCTGTGCGGTGCTGAGCGGCATCGGCACCGTCCGCGACGACAATCCGCAACTCAATGTCCGCGACTTCCCCACCCCGCGCCAGCCGCTGCGGGTGATCGTGGATAGCAAGCTTGAGCTGTCGCCCGACGCCCGGCTGTTCGATGGCCAGCCGCTGCTGGTTGTCGGCGCCAGCGCCGCGCCGGAGCGGGCCGCGGCCCTGCAGACGGCCGGCGCCGAAGTGCTGCTGCTGCCCAACGCCGCCGGCAAGGTCGATCTGGCGGCGCTGCTGGCGGAACTCGGCCGGCGTGGCCTCAATGAAATCCACGCCGAAGCCGGCTGCAAGCTCAACGGTTCGCTGTTCCGCGCCGGCCTGGTGGATGAACTGCTGCTTTATCTGGCGCCGACGCTGCTCGGCGACCCGGCCCGCGGCCTGTTCAACCTGCCGGAATTCACTGACCTCGGC
>JBEBBF010000195.1:0-3999 GCA_041158545.1 Pseudomonadota bacterium
TTCTCGCTGCTCGGCTCGGCCATGAAGGCCGTTGAACCCGTCCAGCCCGTTCTGCCCCACTCGAAAGCGCAGATGCCATACTCGCCCGTGCCCTCGATCTCGAAGGCCCGCAGGTAGCGGCGTTTCAGACGCCAGCGCTTTGGATCGCCCGGATGATCATTGCTCCACTGGCGGTCTTCCTCCCAGTTCCACCAGATTTCGTCCGGCTCGATCAACGTCATGGCCATCAGATTGACGTAGCGCAGGCGGTCAGCCTTTTCCGGCTTGGCCAGCCACTTGAATTGACCGCTTCCATCCCGGAACAGCGCCTTGGTGATGGCCAGCGTACTGCCTGCGGCATCGGTAAATGCTGCGCCTTCGTCCAGGGTCGCTCCGAACACTTCCAGGAAATCCGCTACGGCCACTTCCGGCGCTGTTCCGGGCGGAAGCAGCACACTTTTCGGAACTGCGGTCGGCTTGGGAATCGGCGGCGGGGTAATTCCCGTTGGCCAGGGCGTCCCGCGCTCTTTCAGCACCGCGTCGTAGCCTTGCAGGGGTGGGACGGTATGCGGCTCCAGCCACGCCTTGCCGGGGTTGTATGCGAATCCCGGATCAATTCCCTTCGGGGTGAGCACGGTGCGCGGAGCGCTGCCGTTCTTGCCCACCACGCGCTCTTCCCATTCGATGGGTGGCGCTTCGTCGGGGCCGGTTTTGCCGTTCTTCTCCCATTCGCGGCTGGCCTCCAGGCGCGAGAGGGAATCCACCTTGCACTTGCAGCCCCAGCCGTTCTGCGGCATGTGGGTGTTCCACCACGGGTCATCGGCAGACAGGATCAGGCCGTTCCATGCCCTGTGCTCAAGGCGCGGATGCTCAAAGCTGGTGTGGCGGTAGCGCCAGTAGGGCCGCAGGTGCTTGACGGCCATCATCTGCTGGTAGCGGCCAGCGTTGTACGCCTGGGTGACGTTGGTGTCGTAGATGACCTTGCTGCGCCAGCCGGGCGTGCCGTTGTAGGCCCAGCCGTGCTTGGCCACGATCTCATCGAACTGCTTGCGGAAGGCTGGGTAGCCGGTGCCCGATTCCTTGGCCTGGCGGATGGCGTTGTAGAAGTCTTCCACCAGGGCATCATGGGCTGCCCCAGCCACCACAAAGCCGTGGCTGTGCTGCTCCTGCCAGATATCCGTCCAGCCCGACGAAGGAAGGCGGATTTTCTGCTTGAAGAAGTCGATGGCTTCGGAAAATGGAAGCCGGTCAGGTGATGCGGGCATGCTCAGCCCCAGGTCGCCAGTAGCGCGTGGATCGCGTTGATCGTTACCGCCTTGTCGGAATCAGGAGCCGGTAGCAGGCGGAGCGCAGCCTCCATCTGCCGCAGTTCGTCTTCGTCATCAGCACCGACAAGCCCCACCAAAGCAGCCCGAAGCATCGCCGCTTGATCCTTCGTGCTGTCCCGGATGACGCCTTCGATATGCTCGATGTCCAGACGCCGCTTGATTTCACCGTGCTGACGCGGCAAACCATATTTGCGCTCCAGCATTTCTCCCCAGGCTTCACCCAGTAGCTGGATGGCCCTGCCATATCCGATGGCAGTACCTATCCTGCGCAAGTTGTCGATGTGAGGTGCGTCAGCGGCAGCCAATACATTTGCTGTTTCCATCATCACTCCCCCGTTCCAATATCCGACCGACCACCCAAGTTCGCCGCCGCCATGCCCAGCGCCATGGCTTCCGCCCATTTCGGGTTCGCCTTCAAGGCTTCGATCCCGGCCAGGGCTTCATCGAACCCGCCCGCCTCGGCAACGATGGCGGAAATCTGTTGAATGAGGGCCTGCTCATGGGGCGCGCACAGGGCGGCGAGCTGGGCGGCGTAGGGGCCGGTGATGTCCTGCTCTCCAGCCGTGGTCAGCGCCGCCAGGCGCACCAGGGCGGCATTGGCGGGTGAGGCAGTCTGCTTTCCAGACGCCACAAGCAGCTTGGCTCCCTTGGCGGCGCGGGGAATCTGCATGGTCTGGTGCGCCCACTCCACGTCGATCTCCATGCCCACGTCGGCAGCCTTGACCAGGACATCCACCATCTTGGCCTGATCGACGGTTTCTTCGGTCTGATAGCCGAATCTCGGCAGCCGATCCGCCGGGAACATGCCGTTGATGAGCGCCACCGGGCGCACAATCCGCCCGTTCATGGTCGGTTCGATCTGGCGGACATCGTGCAACATGATTTCGCGCCGCACCTTGTCATGCACCACGCCCAACGCATTGGTGCTGGTCTTGCCGTCGGCCTGGCTGGTCAGCGTGCCGCCCAGGATCGCCATGGACTGCTTGCGCTCCCAGTAGCCGACCGCGTTCAGGAAGTCATCGACCGTGCCGGTCTTCGTCGCCTGGATGAAATCGATGCTCATATTGGCAGGAACCACGCCAGCGCCATCGTTGCCGATGTTGCGCACGGCTTTCAGCAGTTCGTCGCGCTGCTTGGGGGTGATGCCCGCCGGATACTTGCCCAGGCGCAGCGGCAGGCCGTACACCTCCAGGAAGCGCTGCATGTCGCGGATGTTGTAAGCCTTGTAGGCATACGTCCAGGCCAGCACCCGGAACAGCGCGGCCTGTTCGATATAGCCGGACTTCGCCCGGTGCTCATGAACCACCCAGCCCCATTCGCGCAGGGCCTCCGGCAGCCCCATCTTGAGGAACTGGATGGCCCCGGTGTCCCGATCCACCTGGAACATGCGCTGCGGCACCCAGTTGAGCGCCTGCGGCAGCCAGGTGCTGCCCGTCCGCCACTCGATTTCCATGGCAGCGAAGCCCTTGCCGATGGCGTCGGTGAGGTCGTACTGGGCGTCCTCAAAGCGCGGGATGTTGCGCAGCATGTCCGCCAGTTCGTCGGTACGGTCGATTTCAGACTGGCTGGCATCCGTGGGCGGGTGCAACTGCCAGCCGAGGCCGGTCACCGCCCGGCGGCGCTTGGCCAGTTCGGCGAAGATGTGCGGGTCTTGCTCTTCGACCAGTTCAAACAGGGTCGCCTGGTCGGTGATGAAGCCCTGGTCGGCGGCGGCAAACGCGGCGGCCAGCCGCGACGGGTCCAGGGTATTCACCGATGCGTAGTTGAGGCTGCCGCCCTGAGTTGAGCGGGCGCCGGCCTGCAACTTGTCCAGCCCGCTCCGGGCAATCCCGGTCACCTTGGCCAGTGCGGCCTTGATCTCGTTAATCATCATCGTCCCAATCGACAGAATGGCCGCCCGAGTTACTGATGCGGCTGGTGCTGCGGCGATCGCGGCGTGAGGCCGCTGCCGAGGTGTATTGCCACTCGCCTGCAAACTGAGTCGCAAGCTTCCAGAGCTTTTCCAGGGCGTCAGGTCCGTCGTCATGGTCGGCTTCGGGCCAGAACTTCAGCTGCTCATTCAGCACCCCGTGGGAGCGGTGGATGCGAATCTTCCCGTTGGCCACGTGGGGTTGCAGGGAGATGATCCGCAAGTCCTTTTCCACGTTTTCGGGCATCGGAATGCCGGGGAATGCGATGCCCAACAGGGCGGCCCGCTTGAGCAGTTCGGTGTACATGAACTCCTGGAACTGCACGGTCTCCACGCCCCAGGCCAGGCACTGGTATTCGGCCTGCAGGTCGATGGCACGGCTGATGATGAGGTCTGGCACCCGGCGGCAGATGTCCGCCTCCACCACGTCCAGCACCATCGTGTTGCGGTTAAGCCCCCCGACCAGGATGGCCGACGGGTCGCGCTTCTTGTTCTGCTTGCCCAGGGACGGGTCGATGGCTCCGAAGAAGATCCAGTCGTTACGCCGATCCACCCAGAATTGCAGGGTCTTGAACGGGGCCGTGTCGTCATTGCCCGCCTCGTTCTGCTGTTCCTGGTTAAAGGCATCGTGGTCGGTCGCCCGCATGCACATTAGACGGTACAGCGGGCGCACATCCGGCCAGGACACCACGGCCCCGGCGTCCATCGCCGCCTTGTTCGCCTGGTAGAAGGCCAGCGCCTCAGCTTCGGCGGCCTCCTTGGCTCCGTCGTCATCGGCCCCTG
>JBEBBF010000196.1:0-3198 GCA_041158545.1 Pseudomonadota bacterium
CGCTGCTGGCGCTCCAGCCTGCCGGCAAGCCACTCACCGGGGGAAAGCCATCGTCGGGCATCGCGAAGACGGCGGTGACCTGATGGGAGCGATCCA
Organism: Pseudomonadota bacterium; assembly: GCA_041158545.1. Taxonomy (GTDB): domain Bacteria; phylum Pseudomonadota; class Gammaproteobacteria; order Burkholderiales; family Rhodocyclaceae; genus JBEBBF01. Next base: position 97 of record JBEBBF010000196.1, read on the forward strand.
TCGTCAGCGTGCAGGTGCCGCTGCCGCCGCAATCCCCCTGCCAGCCGAGGAAGTTCGCGCCGGCCTGGGGCTGCGCGGTCAAGGTCACGCTGCTGCCCGCATTGAAACGGGCGGTACAGCTCGCGCCGCAGCTGATGCCGGCCGGCGCGCTGCTGACCGCGCCACCGCCGCCACTCAGCGCCACATTCAGCGAATAGCCGGTCTGGGCGCTGAGGCAGCTGGGATTCGCTTCGGCAACGGCTTCCAGTGCGGCCCGCATCCGTTGCGGCACCCGGAAGGCGGCGACGCCATAGGTCTGGTTGGTGCCAAAGGTCGTACTGACATTGCTCATCCCCGGCAACAGGGTATGGCAGTAGCTCATGATCGTGCCGGTGCCGGCACCGGAAGGACCGCCACTGAGGCTGGCTATGCCAGGCAGCGTCGGAGTTCGGGAATTGCAGAGTCCGGAACCATCGCTGGCGCAGCAATCGACCGGATTGCTGTACCCGCCGTAATTTTCGTATTTGGAGGAGTGGGTATGCGGGCTGCCAAAATTATGGCCAATCTCATGCGCTACCATCATCGCATCCCAGACGAACGTGGGGTTCGCCGCGGAGAAATCCCCTTCCATCCCGCCACTGAAGCCATAGCCCCAGGCGTTGTCACACAGTGCATCAATATAGGCCACGCCGCCGCCCATGTTCTTGCCACTCAGCATGTGCACCAGCGAGCGCTGCACATCACTGCGGTTGGCCACCCAGTAACTCTGCATCTCATCCAGCGCAGCCCCGGTATCGAGCGTCGCGCTCCAGGGGTCAGCCGCCGTGGTGTAGAGATAGAGGTCGCTGATCTTCAGCTGCGCCTTGAGTTCCGATGCGTAAAGCGTAGAGACATAGGCAAACAGGTCGGCGGTGTATTGAATCGCCTTGGCAGTCGTGCCGAACAACTGGAAATACTCGTAATCGGTTTCCACCGCGACATTGGCGGTGTAAACGGTGTTGGTGGCCGCAGCCGCCGTCGCCGAGTCGATCAGGGCCGCTGCAATGCCGGTTCCCGCCGCCGGGGCCAGCGCCGCCCGCTGAACTTGGTGGGCATGGTCATCGGTGCCGCACTGGAAAGGCTTGCCGGGCAAATCCTCATCCGGCCGCAGCAGCCGGGCCTTGGCCCCGGAAGTGCCGCCTTCACTGATCTGCACCTGCCCATCAAGATGCATCAGCGCCCGGATCGAACCATCGGCACGGGCGCTCCACAGCACCCTTGAACCGGGCTGGCCTTCGATTTCGCCGCTGTAATGCGCCATCTCCGGCGCTGCTTCGCTCTGCAGTTGCCCGCCTGCACCGTGGATGCGCACCTGCGCGCCGGGGGCAAACACCTCAAAGCGCGCCATCCGCACGCTGACCTTGCGCCCATCGGCCAAGGCCACGTCGTCCAGCCGCACCTCGCTCTGGTTCGGCAGGCGCAACAAACGGGCGGCGGTATCCGGGGAACGGTGACTCAGGGTTTCACTGACCGCACCTGCGGAATGCGCCAGGAAACAGGCCAGCAAACAGGCCAGCAGACCGAGCATCAACTTTTTCATCGCGAAACCCCAAAAAACGAAGCCCGGAATTATGCATTAATAATCTCGCCTGCCGGCGGTCTGACCGCGCTGGAGTCAGCGCCAAAGCCCAGCGCCAGGGCAACTTTCCCGGCGCAGCGGGGGCAAGGGAAAAATCGCCCCCGGCTCAGATTGTCGACAACGTGACATCGACCACGCCGCCTATCACCAGAAACTCGTCCTCCCCCTGCAGCACGCCGGGCAGCAGGCCGCAGTGGAAGAAGATCTTGGTCAGCGGGATTTCCGCGGTGAGGATGTAATCGCCGAATTCGCAGGCCCGTTCCCGGCTGCAGGTGAAGGAACTGAGGTTGTTGAGCAGGATGACATGGCGGCCGCCCTGCCCTTTTTCCAGGACTTCATGGTCGGACATCCGGTTGATGCCGCGGTAGAGGCTGACATGGCGGGCCGCGGGGTGGCGCCAGGCCAGCTCCTGCTGACAGAAGGCGTAAACCAGGTCGAGCTGGGCTTCGAGGGCGCTGGTGCCGTACAGCCCGTGGGAGCGCATTTCCTGATAGCGGCGATAGGCCTCGCCGGCCGGGTCGCGCAGGGCCGCGGCGTGGTAGCGCGGCATCAGCCCGAAGCGGGATTCCACCCAGCCCTTCAGCACTGCGGCCTCGCGGCTGTCGGAATCGAAACTCCAGCCGCGGATGGTCCGGACCTAGTTGGCCTTGGCCCGCCCCTTGCGGCCACCGGAAAGCCCCATCTCTTCAGGGCGTTCCAGCCGGAAATGCACCGTCAGGTAATCGCGGAACACTTCGGCCCGGCTGGCGGCCGGGGCGGCTTCGAGTCTGCGGAAAAGGTCGCGGTGCAATTCGGCGACGCCGTCGAGCAGCAAAGGGGTCGGAAAGCGCTGATAGGTCAGGCTGCCCAACACCACCGCCGGCAGGTTGCAGCGGTTGATCGGCAACCGGGCGGCTCTGGGTAGGGAGGCTTTGTCGTCACCCCGACAAAGCGTCGGGGTTTTGTCGGATGTCCCCGCGGCGGGTTCCGGCGGGGCTTTTTTATTTTCCATTTGAAAATCAGCAACTTGGGGCCTGCCAGTCGACCTGGCACGCTACGTGCAAAAGGTGAGGTGCGACTCTCAATGATTCCTTCGCAAATCGACTGACAGACTAAGGAGATTACACCATGGCTAAACTGCGTCAATGCGCCATCTACGGCAAAGGCGGTATCGGCAAGTCCACCACCACCCAGAATCTGGTTGCGGCCCTGGCCGAATCCGGCAAGAAAGTGATGATCGTCGGCTGCGATCCGAAAGCGGACTCCACCCGCCTGATCCTGCACTCCAAGGCCCAGACCACCGTGATGCACCTGGCTGCTGAAGCCGGCTCCGTGGAAGACCTGGAACTCGAAGACGTCATGTCCATCGGTTTCGGTGGCGTCAAGTGCGTTGAATCCGGTGGCCCGGAACCCGGCGTCGGCTGTGCCGGCCGCGGCGTTATCACCGCCATCAACTTCCTTGAAGAAGAAGGCGCTTACGACGACGAACTCGACTTCGTGTTCTACGACGTTCTCGGTGACGTGGT
>JBEBBF010000197.1:0-2978 GCA_041158545.1 Pseudomonadota bacterium
GCGCCCCGGCAGCCGGCGCAAGACCTGCCGCAGCGCCGGGTCAAAACGCAGCATGCCCGGCAGATCCGGAAAGTCGTGGGTCTCCCGCAGGAAATGCTGCGGGTCGGTGCCGTGGTGGCGCATCAACCCCAGCAGGGTCGCGCCATAGCGCTGCCAGTATTCCTGCCGCAGCGCGTTGGCGGCCTCCCGGTCCAGCGCCAGATGCCGCTCGATGTAGTCCCGCATCGCCCGGTTGATGTGGGGAAAGATGTGCGGGGTGGCGTCGTGCAGGGTGTTGTCGAGGTCGAACAGCCAGGTCAGCGGCTTGCGGATGGTCATGGTGAGGATTGGTCAGGAATTAACAAATTTGACAAATTGTGTTAGTATATTTTGCAATATTTGCGATTTTATCAATCGCCAAATCATTTCTCCGCCTTACGGAAGCCGATCATGGACAACCTTTCCCTGCAGCAACTCGACAAAGTCTTTGCCAGCATCGAAATCCCCGCCTGCCCGGCCATTGTCCAGCAGGTCATGGGCGAAGCACAAAAGGACGAACCTGACCTCAAAGCCCTGTCGCGCCGGATCGCCAGCGACGTGGGCATGGCGGCGATGACGATCAAGCTCGCCAATTCACCGCTGTTCCGCAGCGGCAACCCGGCCACCAGCGTCCCCCAGGCCGTCGCCCGGCTGGGTACCCGCAACGTCGTCTGCGTCGTCATCGCGATTGCGCTGCGCAATGCGGTCCCCGGCCTGCCGGCGGCGCAACTGGAACACTTCTGGAACCGCGCCACGGCGATTGCCAACGCCGCCGGGGTCATCGCCCGTCGCCAGCACGGCATTGCCGCCGATGCGGCCTACACCTTTGCGCTGTTCCACGACGCGGCGATTCCGGTGCTGCTGCGCCGCTTTTCCGAATACGGCGCGCTGCTCGACGCGGTGAAACAGGAAGGGCTGGTGCTGTGCCAGGAAGAAATGCGCCGTTTCCACTGCGACCACATGCTGGTCGGCGGCCTGCTGGCCAAGAACTGGGGGTTGCCGCCGGCGATGGCCCAGGCGATCCGCCATCACCATGACCCGGAACTGTTCCGGCTGCCGCCGCAGGCCATTTCCGCCGAGGCGCTATCCCTCGTCGCCGTCACCCTGGTCGCCGAAGAACTCCTGGCCCGGATCGAAGGCAGCGAAAACGACGTCGAACCCGAACTCTTCCTTGCCGCCTGCCAGCACCTGGGCATCGGCGCCGAAGAATTGCATGAACTGGAAGAAGAGCTGGTGGTGGCGCTGCGGGAATAAGCCCGCCACACCGGTAAGCCCCTTGTCCAAATGCCACGGGCCGCAATTGCGGCCCGCAGTATTTCCACCTCCGGCAACGCGCCGGAACGTCAGTGGCTCTTGATCATCGTGCCGACCCCGTGGTCGGTCAGGATTTCCAGCAGCAGGGCGTGTTCGACCCGGCCGTCGATGATGTGCACGCTCTTGACCCCGTAGCGGGCGGCGTCCAGCGCCGAGCCGATCTTCGGCAGCATGCCGCCGGAGAGGGTGCCGTCTTCGACCATTTCGTCGATCTGCTTCGGCGTGATGCCGGTCAGCAGATTGCCGGCCTTGTCGAGCACGCCCGGGGTATTGGTCAGCAGCACCAGCTTTTCCGCCTTCAGCACTTCGGCGATCTTGCCGGCGACGACATCGGCGTTGATGTTGTAGGTTTCCCCATCCTTGCCGACGCCAATCGGCGCGACGACCGGGATGAAGCCACCGGCTTCGAGGTGGCCGATCAGCGAGGGGTCGATGGTGGTGATGTCCCCGACCTGGCCGACATCGATCAGGTCTTCCGGGTTGTCCTTGTTTTCCAGCATCAGCTTCTTGGCGCGGATGAAGCTGCCGTCCTTGCCGGTCAGGCCGACGGCCTTGCCGCCGTGCTGGTTGATCAGATTGACGATTTCCTTGTTCACCTGGCCGCCCAGCACCATTTCGACGACTTCCATGGTTTCGGAGTCGGTGACGCGCATGCCCTGGATGAATTCGCCCTTCTTGCCGACCCGGCTGAGCAGGTTTTCGATCTGCGGACCGCCGCCATGGACCACCACCACATTCATGCCGACCAGCTTCAGCAGCACCACGTCACGGGCAAAGCACTGCTTCAGATGCTCGTCGGTCATGGCGTTGCCGCCGTATTTGACGACGATGGTGCGGCCGTGGAAACGTTTGATGTAAGGCAGGGCTTCGGCCAGGATGGCGGCCTTGCTGCCGGGGGCGATGTTTTCGACGCTCATTGCGGACTCCGCGGAACGGTGGACAGGAAAATCAGGATTCGGGCATCGCCGAATCGCGGCGGATTGTACTTGCCGGCCCCCCAAAGCAAAAGACCGGACTCACCTCCGGCCTTGGCGCAGCAGGGGAATTCCAGCACGGTGATCCGCTTGCTGCTGAGCGCCAGCCGCTCGGACGGCGTCAGTTCGCGCACGCCGCCGCTGCAGCGGGAGCGGCCTGGCTGTCGTTGATCTCCTGGCCCTACTGGAAAGCGCGGGAACGCTTGCCGCTATGGCTTGGCCGGCCGCAGTTCAAGCGCCGCCGCCCTCCTATTCCAATCATATTTTTCATTTGTGCCACTTATTGCACTTTTGTCGTTTTTTATTCATAATCAACCCGTCGTGCAAAAGCGACGGTCAACGTCATCCCCGGATGACGGGGAAGATCAGGGCAAACCGGTTGCAAGGCCGGGACGCAAAACCTACGGACCCGACTCCCGCGTCAGCGGGAAGGGTGGCCGGGTTGCAGAGTCCGCAGGGCGCCAGGCTTGGGCGCCCGCCGCTTCGCCCTTGTTTTTCCACCGGCGCCGCACCCACTGTTCGCCACTTGGGAAAACATCATGGACGATCCAATCGAAACCCGCGTCATCCCCGCCAGCCTGATACTCGGCCTGCTTCTGATCTGGTTGCTGCTCGGCGGCATCGGCTCCCACCTGACCACGCAACGGCTCGAAGCCCTGACCAAGGCAGGGA
>JBEBBF010000198.1:0-5331 GCA_041158545.1 Pseudomonadota bacterium
TGCCGCGGCACTGGAAGAAAGCCTGCCCTGGCTGACCGAAACCCTGGCCCAGGGCGACGGCGCCCAGTTCCGCATCGAAACCTCGGCGCCCCCCGCCGCGGCCAAACCCGCCGGCTGAGCCGGCCGCCTTCAGGCCTCGGGCAGCGGCTCGCCGGTTTGCGGCTCAGCTTTCAGCTGATCGTATTTCCGGCTGCTGCCCCAGGCTGCGGCCACCGGGTACTTTTTCCCGTTCTTCTCGATCTTCCGCCGTAGCGCCATCGCCGGATCGATCCCCGCCCGTTCGCAGACCAGCAGCAAATAGGCCAACACATCGGCACACTCGTCCGCCAGCGCCTCCCGGCTTTCCGGCTGCAGCGGCAAGGCCTCGATCTCCACGTCGGATTTCCACTGGGTCAGCTCCAGCAACTCTGCCGCTTCCAGGTTCAAGGAGACCATCAGGCTGCGCAAAGTGTGGAATTGCCGCCAGTTCCGGGCGTCCCGGAACGCCAGCAGCAATCGTGTAAGATCGTCCAGTTCTCCCTGAGCCATGGCTCTCTCCCCTTTGCGACGCACGATGATAACCGACACCCCGCTTGACCCCGTTTTCGCCGGCCTGGAACCGGCCGCCGTCTGGCAACACTTCGCCACCCTCTGCCGCATCCCCCGCCCCTCGAAACAGGAAGCCGCGCTCCGGCAACACCTGCAAGCCTGGGCCGTACAGGCCGGCATCCGCCAGCGGGTGGACGCCGCCGGCAACCTGATCCTCAGCAAGCCCGCCCGCCCCGGCCATGAACACGCCCCCGGCCTGATCCTCCAGGCCCACCTCGACATGGTCTGCCAGCAAAACAGCGGCAGCCACCACGACTTCAACCGCGACCCGATCCGCCCGGTCCGCCGCGACGGCTGGCTGATCGCCGAAGACACCACCCTCGGCGCCGACAATGGCATTGGCGTCGCGCTGATCCTCGCGGCGCTGGCCGACCCCGAACTAGTCCATGGCCCGCTCGAAGCCCTGCTCACCGTCGATGAAGAAGCCGGCATGGGCGGCGCCCAGGGCCTGGCCCCCGGCGAGCTGCAAGGCAGGCTGATGCTCAACCTCGATACTGAAGAATGGGGGCAGTTCTACCTGGGCTGCGCCGGCGGACTCGACGTCGATATCCGGGAAACCCTGGCCGCCCTTGCCCCCCCGGCCGACCATGTCGGGCAGCGGCTGCAACTCACCGGCCTGATCGGTGGCCACTCCGGCGTCGACATCCACCTGCAGCGCGGCAACGCGATCAAGCTGCTGCTGGAAACCCTGCAACAACTGCAACACCACTACGGCCTCGACCTGCGGCTGGCGGAAATCCACGGCGGCACCGCCCGCAATGCGCTGGCGCGGGAAGCCTTCGCCCGGATCACCCTGCCCGCCGCCCAACAGCCGCAGCTCGCCGCGGCGCTGGCCGAACTGGAAAACGAATTCCGCGCCGAACTGGCCGGCATCGAAGCCGGCCCCAGCCTGCACTGCGAAACCGCCGCCTGCCTGGAAATCATCGAGCCCGCCGCCGCACAACGCTGGCTCACCGCACTCCACGCCGCCCCCCATGGCGTCCGCCGCTTCAGCCCGGCGCTCCCCGGCGTCGTCGAAACCTCGAACAACCTCGGCATCCTCCGGCTCGCCCCTGGCGAGGCCCACGCCAACTTCATGCTCCGCTCGTTGCGCGACCCCGCCTGCCGCCGCCTGGCCGACGAACTGCTCAGCCTGTTCCGCCTCGCCGGCATCCCCGCCACCGTCTCCGGCGCCTACCCCGGCTGGACCCCGCGTCCGGACTCGCCGCTACTGGCGCTGGGCCAGCAGGTTTACACCGCCCAGACCGGCCAGACCGCCGCCGTCAAGGTCATCCACGCCGGCCTGGAATGCGGCATCCTCGGCGCCAAATATCCCGGCCTTGACACCCTCTCCTTCGGCCCCACCATCCACGGCGCCCACGCCCCCGGTGAGCGGGTCGACATCGCCTCGGTCGGCCACTGCTGGACCCTGCTGCAAGCCCTGATCACCGCCCTCGCCCACACCGCCCGCTAAAGGAATCCCCATGCCGATCTACTCCCTGCCGCAACGCCAGCCGCAGATCGACCCCAGCGCCTGGATCGCCCCCAACGCCACCCTCATCGGCGACATCCGCCTCGCCCCGAACAGCAGCATCTGGTGGAACGCCGTCATCCGCGGCGACAACGACCCGATCAGCATCGGCGAAAACACCAACATCCAGGACGGCTCGGTGCTGCACACCGACGAAGGCGTGCCCATGCAGATCGGCAGCAACGTCACCGTCGGCCATCTGGTCATGCTGCACGGCTGCACCATCGGCGACGGCAGCCTGATCGGCATCGGCTCCACCATCCTCAACCGGGCCGTCATCGGCAAACACTGCATCGTCGGCGCCAACACCCTGATCCCCGAAGGCAAAACCTTCCCCGACCGCGTCCTGATCGTCGGCTCCCCCGGCAAAGTCGTCCGCGAACTCAACGACGCCGAAGTCCAACGCCTCCAGGCCAGCGCGCTGCACTACGTGGACAACGCCAAACGCTATCGGGAACAGCTGGTCGAGCTGAAACCGGAATAACCCGCGCCCCAGCCTCTGCCTCAATGCAAACGGGGCGTGTCCCGCCCAAAAAAAATCGCCCAGACCGAAGCCTGGGCGATTTTTTTTGGGCTGATTTTCTGGCGGGGACTCGACCGCTACATCGCTGCCCAAGTTCCGACGTTCCGGGTTTCCCCGTCAGCGCGCAGCGGGCCGAAGCGCCGCTTCGGGTTCAGACGCCGCTGCTCAGGTTGGAGAGCAGGACATTCGGGCTGACCTGGACCATGACTTTTTGCAGGCCGAGGCGGGCTTGGGGGTTGAGGATCAGCGGGGCGCGGAGGTTGGCGCTGATGCCGGACTGGTCTTCGCCCTGTTTGTAGACAACCACCAGCACCGCGGCGTCGTCCGGCTGGGCCAGTTGCAGCGTGCCGGATTCACTGTCGTTGAGGGCCAATTCATAGTGGAAGCCGAGGGAGGTGGGGTCGATGATTTCGAAGGCCAGCTCGGGGACATCCATGGATTGCAGCGTGAAGCTGTGCGGGGCGCTGACATCCTGCGGGTGGATCAGGCAGTAGCGTTTGCAGTCTTCGAGGCCGATCAGGCCATCGGGAAAGGTGATGACCACATTCGGGTCAATCTCGACGCTGCCAAACAGAAAAGTTTCAACTTTCATCATTTTCTCCCCTATCAGGTTCGGATTTCTGGTTTTTCACCGAGCCGGGCCGGGGTTTGACCCCGAAAATACCGGCTGGAACGCTCAAAAGGCATGCTACAACAATTCCGCAGCGGGGTTATGTCCGCCGGGCGGGCATCTTGTTTTTTCCCCGGCCTTTCTTCATAGTTCGCCCCTTTTTTCAGCTGGACCCTGCCCATGTTGCCGCCCATTGAACACCGCATCGCCGCCGAACTTGGCGTGCGTCCCGTACAAGTCCAGGCTGCCGTCGCCCTGCTGGACGAAGGCGCCACGGTCCCCTTCATCGCCCGTTACCGCAAGGAAGTGACCGACGGCCTGGACGATACCCAGCTGCGTAATCTGGAAGAGCGTCTGACCTATCTGCGCGAGCTGGAAGACCGCCGCGCCACGATCCTGCAGAGCATCGACGAGCAGGGCAAGCTGAGTCCGGAGCTGAAGGTCGAAATCTACGAAGCGGAAACCAAGCAGCGGCTGGAAGACCTTTACCTGCCCTACAAGCCCAAGCGCCGCACCAAGGCCCAGATCGCCCGGGAAGCCGGGCTGGAGCCGCTGGCGCTGGACCTGCTGGCACAGCCGACGCTGAGCCCGGAGCAGGAAGCGGAAAAATACCTGAATGCCGACGCCGGTTTCGCCGACACCAAGGCGGTGCTCGACGGCGCCCGCCAGATTCTGATGGAGCGCTTTGCCGAAGACGCCGAGCTGCTGGGCCAGCTGCGCGAATACCTGAACGAGCACGGCATCGTCAAATCGACGGTGATCGAAGGCAAGGAAAACGAAGGCGCGAAATTCCGCGACTGGTTCGATTTTTCCGAAGCCCTGACCACCCTACCCTCGCACCGGGCGCTGGCGCTGTTCCGCGGCCGTAACGAAGGCTTCCTCAATATTGCACTGCTGCTGGATTCCGAGCTGGACGCGGCCGCCGCCGGCCCCCGCCCCGGCCCCAACCCCTGCGAAATGCGGATCGCCGCCCGCTTTGGCGTCAAGGACATGGGCCGCCCGGCGGACCGCTGGCTCAGCGACAGCGTGCGCTGGGCCTGGAAGATCAAGATTTTCCTGCACCTGGAACTGGAGCTGATGAACCAGTTGCGGGAACGGGCGGAGGAAGAAGCCATCCGCGTCTTCGCGCAGAACCTCAAGGATCTGCTGCTGGCCGCCCCGGCCGGCCCGCGCTGCACGCTGGGCCTGGACCCCGGCATCCGCACCGGCTGCAAGGTCGCGGTGGTGGACGCCACCGGCAAGCTGCTCGGCACCACCACGATCTACCCGCACGAACCGCGCAACGACTGGGATGGCTCGCTGCACGCCCTTGGCCGCATCTGCGCCGAACTGAAGGTCGAGCTGGTCGCCATCGGCAACGGCACCGCCAGCCGGGAAACCGACAAGCTGGTCGCCGAACTGATCCAGCGCCACCCGGAACTGAAGCTGACCAAGATCGTCGTCTCCGAAGCCGGCGCCTCGGTGTATTCCGCGTCGGAATTCGCCGCCCGGGAATTCCCCGAGCTGGATGTGTCGCTGCGCGGCGCGGTGTCCATCGCCCGTCGACTGCAGGACCCGCTGGCCGAGCTGGTCAAGATCGACCCCAAATCCATCGGCGTCGGCCAGTATCAGCACGACGTTTCCCAGGCCAAGCTGGCGCGCAGCCTCGACGCCGTGGTCGAGGATTGCGTCAATGCGGTCGGCGTGGACGTCAATACCGCCTCCGTGCCGCTGCTGACCCGGATCTCCGGGCTGAACAGCAGCCTGGCGGCCCATATCGTCCAGTACCGCGACAGCAACGGCGCCTTCCGCCGCCGGGCCGACCTGAAGAAAGTGCCGCGCCTGGGCGACAAGACCTTCGAACAATCCGCCGGCTTCCTGCGCATCATGCAGGGCGACAACCCCCTCGACGCATCGGCGGTGCACCCGGAAGCCTACCCGGTGGTCGAAAAGATTCTGGTGGACCTGAAGACGGACATCCGTCAGGTCATCGGCGACAGCAAACGGATCAAGGAGCTGAGCCCGTCCCGCTACACCGACGCGCGCTTCGGCCTGCCGACGGTGCAGGACATCCTGAAGGAACTGGAAAAACCCGGCCGCGACCCGCGCCCGGAATTCAAG
>JBEBBF010000199.1:0-5639 GCA_041158545.1 Pseudomonadota bacterium
GCAACGGCCGTTGCGGCCGGCGGATGCTGACCTTCGGTCTCGGCCGCCCGGCGCGCAACGTCGATTACGGCGTCGCCGACGGCTGGATCTGGCAGGGCCAGCAGGCACTGGTGGCGCTGGACGCGCTGCCGATCAAGGGACTGCACAACGCCGCCAACGTGATGGCCGCGCTGGCGCTGTGCGCCGGCATCGACCTCCCGGCGGACCAGTTGCTGCCCGGCCTCGCCCGCTTCCGCGGCCTGCCGCACCGGGTCGAGACCGTCGCCGAGAAGGCCGGCGTCCGCTATGTCGATGACTCCAAGGGCACCAACGTCGGCGCGACGCTGGCGGCCATCGAAGGTCTGGGCTGCAAGGTCGCCATCGTCCTCGGCGGCGACGGCAAGGGCCAGGATTTCTCGCCGCTGCAGCCGGCACTGGCCGCCCACGGCCGCGCCGTGGCGCTGATCGGTCGCGACGCCGAGGTAATTGCCACGGCCATCGCCGGCTGCGGCCTGCCGCAAAGCCGCCACGCCGACATGGACAGCGCAGTGCGCTGGCTGGCCGCCCAGGCGCAGGCCGGCGACTGCGTGCTGCTGTCCCCGGCCTGCGCCAGCCTCGACATGTACCGCAACTACGCCCATCGGGCCGAAGCCTTCATCACCGCGGTGGAGGGGCTCCCGGCATGATCCTCAGCGTCCTCGACGGCAGCCGCCGCCCCGCAGCGGAAACCGATCTGATCCTGGTCTGGAGCAGCCTGGCCCTGTTGATGCTGGGCCTGGTGATGGTCTATTCGTCGTCGATCGCCACCGCCGAGGGCAGCCGTTTTTCCGGCTTCCAGTCGACCTTCTTCCTGTCCCGCCACGCGGTGTTCCTGCTGATCGGCCTGGTTGCCGGCGCCGCCGCCTTCCAGATTTCCATGGAGCAATGGCAGCGCTACGCGCCGTGGCTGTTCCTGTTCGGTGCGGTACTGCTGGCGCTGGTGTTGATCCCCGGCATCGGCAAGGTGGTCAATGGCGCCCGCCGCTGGCTGGCCCTGGGGCTGATCAACCTGCAGCCTTCGGAGCTGATGAAGCTCTTCGCGGTGATCTACGCCGCCGACTACACGGTGCGCAAGGCGGCGGTGATGCACGACCTGAAGAAATCCTTCCTGCCGATGTTTGTCGCGATGGCCGCGGTCGGCGGCTTGCTGCTCCGGGAGCCGGACTTCGGTGCCTTTGTCGTGATCATCTCGATTGCGATGGGCATCCTGTTCCTCGGCGGCATCCGCGCCCGGCTGTTCGTCGTACTGTTCTTTGCGCTGCTGATCGTCTTTGCGCTGCTGATCACCTTCTCCCCCTACCGGCGCGACCGGATGTTCGGCTTCATGGACCCCTGGGCCAACGCCTTCGGCAAGGGTTACCAGCTTTCCCACGCGCTGATCGCCTTCGGCCGCGGCGAGCTGTTCGGGGTCGGCCTCGGCGCCAGCGTCGAAAAGCTGTTCTACCTGCCGGAAGCCCATACCGACTTCCTGCTGGCGGTGATTGCCGAAGAGCTGGGGCTGCTGGGCGTACTGACGGTCATCGCGCTGTTCGGCATGGTGGTCTATCGCGCCTTTGCGATTGGCCGTCAGTGCGTGCAGCTGGACCGGATGTACCCGGCGCTGGTCGCGATGGGCATCGGCATCTGGCTGGGCGTGCAGTCCTTCATCAACATGGGCGTGAACATGGGCCTGCTGCCGACCAAGGGCCTGACGCTGCCGCTGATGAGCTTTGGCGGCTCCGGCATCCTCGCCAACTGCATCGCCCTCGCGGTGCTGCTGCGGGTGGATTGGGAAAACCGGCAACGGATGCAGGGAGGCAAGACATGAGCGACCTGCGCCGCGCCCCGCTTTACCCGCCCCGGACGCTGCTGGTGATGGCCGGCGGCACCGGTGGCCACATTTTCCCGGCCATCGCCGTCGCCGAACACCTGAAGGAAGCCGGCTGGCACATCGCCTGGCTGGGCAACCCGGACGGGATGGAAGCCCGGCGGGTGCCGCAACTGGGCTATCAGATGGTCTGGGTCCGCTTCGCCGCGCTGCGCGGCAAGGGCCTGATGCGCAAGCTGATGCTGCCGGTGAACCTGCTGCGCGGCTTCGTCCAGGCGGCGAAGGCGATCCGCGAGGTCAAGCCCAGCGCCGTGCTCGGCATGGGGGGCTACATCACCTTCCCCGGCGGCGTCATGGCCCGGCTGCTGGGCCGGCCGCTGGTGGTGCATGAACAGAATTCCATCGCCGGGATGGCCAACCGGGTGCTCGCCCGGCTGTCACGGCGCAGCCTGTGCGGCTTTCCCAACGCCCTGCCGGATTCAGCCTGGGTCGGCAACCCGGTCCGGTCGGACATCGCGGCGCTGCCGGCGCCGGCAGCGCGTTTCGCCGGCCGCAGCGGCCCGCTGCGCCTGCTGGTGGTCGGCGGCAGCCTGGGCGCCAAGGTGCTGAACGACACCTTGCCGCAGGGGCTGGCGCTGATTCCGCCGGAGCTGCGGCCGGAGGTGATCCACCAGTCCGGCGAGCAGCATCTGGCGGCGCTAGCGGCCAATTACGCCGCCGCTGGCGTCAAGGCCGAGTGCGTTGCCTTCATCGAGGACATGGCCAAGGCCTACGCCTGGGCCGACCTGGTGCTGTGCCGCGCCGGCGCGCTGACCGTCGCCGAGCTGGCCGCGGCCGGGGTCGCCAGCATCCTGGTGCCCTTCCCCTTCGCGGTGGATGACCACCAGACCGGCAACGCCCGCTTCCTCAGCCAGGCGGGCGCCGCGTTCCTGCTGCCCCAGCCGCAGCTGACGCCGGAAGCCATTGCGCTGATTCGTAATTACGCACGGCCGCAGCTGCTGCAGATGGCCGAACAGGCCCGCGCGCTGGCCCGTGCCGATGCCACCGCCCGGGTGGCGCAAACCTGTATCGAGGTTGCCCAGTGAAACACAAGATCAAACACATCCATTTCGTCGGCATCGGCGGCTCCGGCATGAGCGGCATCGCGGAAGTCATGGCCAATCTGGGCTATGTCGTCTCCGGTAGCGACCTGGCCGCCAGCGCGACGACCCAGCGGCTGGAAGCCCAGGGCATCCAGCTGCGGATCGGCCACGCCGCGGAAAACATCGCCGGCGCCGATGCGGTGGTCACCTCCACCGCGGTGAAGAACGACAACCCGGAAGTGATGGCCGCCCGCGCCGCGCAGATTCCCATCGTGCCGCGGGCGCAGATGCTGGCCGAACTGATGCGGCTGAAGCAGGGCATCGCGATTGCCGGCACCCACGGCAAGACCACGACGACCAGCCTGGTCACCAGCATCCTGGCCGAAGGCCGGCTGGACCCGACCTTCGTGATCGGCGGCCGGCTGAACGCAGCAGGCGCCAATGCCCGGCTGGGCCAGGGTGATTTCCTGGTCGCCGAGGCCGACGAGTCGGATGCGTCCTTCCTGCTGCTGTCGCCGGTGCTGTCGGTGGTGACCAACATCGACGCCGACCACATGGAAACCTATGGCCACAACTTCGCGCAGTTGAAGCGGGCCTTTGTCGATTTCCTGCACCGGCTGCCGTTCTACGGCGTCGCGGTGCTGTGCAAGGATGATCCCAATGTCCGGGAGATCATGCCCTTCGTCTCGAAGCAGATCGTCACCTACGGCCTGACCCCGGATTGCAACTGCTACGCCGAGAACATCCGCGCCGAGAACGGCCAGATGCATTTCGACGCGGTGCGGGTCAATGGCAGCATTTCCCGGCTGCCGATCACGCTGAACCTGCCCGGCCTCCACAATGTGCTGAATGCGCTGGCGGCGATTGCCGTCGCCACCGAAGTGCAGGTGGCCGACGAGGCGATCATCAAGGCGCTGGCGGAATTCCGCGGCGTCGGCCGCCGCTTCCAGCGTTATGGCGAGATTCCGCTGGCCAGCGGCGGCAGCTTCACGCTGATCGACGATTACGGCCATCACCCGGTGGAAATGGCGGCAACCCTGGCCGCGGCCCGCGGCGCCTTCCCCGGTCGCCGCCTGCTGCTGGCCTTCCAGCCGCACCGTTACACCCGGACCCGCGACTGCTTCGAGGACTTCGTCAAGGTGCTGTCCACCGTCGATGCGCTGTGCCTAGCGGACGTTTATGCCGCCGGCGAGCCGCCCATCGTCGCCGCGGACGGCCGGGCGCTGGCGCGGGCGCTGCGGGTGGCGGGCAAGGTGGAACCCTTTTTCGTGGAAAACATCGCCGACATGCCGGCAGCGATCCACCAGGTCGCCCGGGATGGGGACGTGGTGCTGAGCATGGGCGCCGGTTCGATTGGCGGCGTCCCCGGCAAGCTGGCAGGAGGCGTGGCATGAGCCTGAGCGCAGATCAATTCGGCAAGGTGGCCGTACTGTTCGGCGGGACGTCCGCCGAGCGGGCGGTGTCGCTGAACAGCGGCGGGCGGGTGCTGGCTGCGTTGCAGGGCCAGGGCATCGCCGCCGAGGGTTTTGACCCGGCGGAACGGCCGCTGGAGGCACTGAAGGCTTACGACCGGGTGTTCATCGCGCTGCACGGCCGCCACGGCGAGGACGGCACGATCCAGGGCGCGCTGGAACTGATGGGCATTCCCTACACCGGCCCCGGCGTGCTGGCGTCGGCGCTGGGCATGGACAAATTCCGCACCAAGCTGATGTGGCAGGCCGTGGGGCTGCCGGTGCCGGACTACGAAATGCTGAACGCCGACAGCGACTTTGCCGCGGTGGAAGCCCGGCTGGGGCTGCCGTTGTTCGTGAAGCCGGCGCGGGAAGGCTCCAGCATCGGCGTCAGCATGGTCAGCGCCCCCGGCCAGCTGGCCGCGGCCTACGCCGACGCAGCCCGCCACGACAGCCTGGTCATCGCCGAAAAAGGGGTGATGGGCGGCGAATACACCGTGGGCATCCTGGGCGATCAGGTGCTGCCCATCATCCGCATCGTGCCGGCGACGGCCTTTTACGACTACGAGGCCAAGTACCTGCGCGACGACACCCAGTACCGGCTGCCCTGCGGCCTGCCGCCGGAGCAGGAGGCGGAGATTCAGCGCGGTGCGCTGGCGGCCTTCCGCGCCCTGGGCGGCCGCGGCTGGGGACGGGTCGATTTCCTGATGGATGCAGACGGTCGGCATTACTTCCTTGAGGCGAACACCTCGCCGGGCATGACCGACCATTCCCTGGTGCCGATGGCCGCCCGTGCCGTCGGTCTGGATTACCCCACCCTGGTGCGGCGAGTGCTCGAACTCGCCGGCCGGGATTGAGCAAACGGCGGATGGATGTGGCACAAGCCCCAACTCCTCAACGCTTTGTCGGACCTGCTGTTCGTGGCGGGGCTGGCGGCCTATCTGGCCGCGGCGGCGTTGTGGCTGCAGCGACAACCCCTGCTGCCCTTGCAGCAGGTGGTGTTCGTCGCGCCGAGCCAGCATCTGCTGCGCGAGGACATGGCGACGGCGCTGGCACCGCAGTTGAAGGGGAATTTCATCAGCCTCAATCTGGACGCGATCCGCGCCACGCTGGAGTTGCAGCCCTGGGTCAGACGGGCGGAAGTGCGCCGCGCCTGGCCGGCCAGCCTGGAAGTGCGGATCGAGGAGCAGAAGCCGGCCGCCCGCTGGGGCGACAACCCGAACGATCTGGTGAATACCTACGGCGAGTTGTTCAAGGCGAGCCTGCCGGACGACGAGGCCA
>JBEBBF010000200.1:0-2793 GCA_041158545.1 Pseudomonadota bacterium
ATTCGTTGCGCAGGTCTTCGTACATCCCGCCCTGGACGATGCCGAACAGCGCGTTGCCGTTCTGCAGCCGGTCGTGCTCGTCCCGGCTGCGCCGGGCCCAGCGCAGCGACAGCCGCATCGATTTCGCCGCCTGGTCGCGGGTGGCCGGGTAGGGCGTGCATTCGTCGAAGATCATCACGATGTCGGAATTCAGCGTGTGCTGAATCTGCATCGAGCCTTCCGGCGTCAGGAACAGCTTGGCGCCGTCGATGGGCGACGAAAATTTGACCCCTTCCTCGCTGATCTTGCGCATCGCGCCCAGGGAAAAGACCTGGAAGCCGCCGGAGTCGGTCAGGATCGGCTTGTTCCAGCCCATGAAATCATGCAGGCCGCCGTGGGCGCGGACGACGTCGAGGCCGGGGCGCAGCCAGAGGTGGAAGGTGTTGCCCAGGCAGATTTGCGCGCCGATGTCGTGCAGCGCCTGCGGCGTCATCGCCTTGACCGTGCCATAGGTGCCCACCGGCATGAATACCGGGGTTTCGACCGTGCCATGGGCCAGGGTCAGGCGGGCGCGGCGGGCGGCGCCGTCGGTGGAAAGCAGTTCGAATTTCATGGCAGCGGAGCAGGTTCCAGGAACATCGCGTCGCCGTAGCTGAAGAAACGGTAGCTTTCAGTAACGGCATGGGCGTAAGCGTTGCGGATGCGCTCGAAGCCGGCAAAGGCGGCAACCAGCATCAGCAGCGTCGATTTCGGGAGATGGAAATTGGTGACCAGGCCGGCCACCACCCGGAAGCGGTAGCCGGGGGTGATGAAGATCGCGGTTTCGCCGGGACCGCTGGCGACCTCGCCATCCGGGCTGGCGGCGGATTCCAGCGCCCGCAGGCTGGTGGTGCCGACCGCGATCACCCGGCCGCCGCGGGCGCGGGTGGCGGCAATCGCTGCGGCGGTGGCGGCGGGAATCTCGTACCGCTCGCTGTGCATCGTGTGGGCGCTGATTTCCTGCACCCGTACCGGCTGGAAGGTGCCGGCGCCGACGTGCAGCGTCAGGAACGCCGTTTCCACGCCCAGGGTGGCCAGCTGCGCCAGCAGCGCCTCGTCAAAATGCAGCCCGGCGGTCGGCGCGGCAACGGCGCCCGGCGCACGGGCATAGACCGTCTGGTAACGGGTTTCATCCACCGCCGCTGCGGCGTGATCGATATAGGGCGGCAGCGGCAGCCGGCCGTAACGCTCGGCCAGCTCCCAGAAATCCCCCAGCGGCTCCGGCAATTCCAGGCAGAAGAACTCGCCCTCACGGCCGGTGACGACCACCTCGAAGCTGTCCTCCAGCCGCAGTCGGCTGCCGGGCTTCGGCGATTTGCTGGCGCGGACCTGGGCCAGCGCGTGCTGACGGTCAACTATGCGCTCCAGCAGCACTTCCACCTGGCCACCACTGGCCTTCTGCCCGAACAGCCGCGCCTTGATCACCCGAGTGTCGTTGAACACCAGCAGGTCGCCAGCACGTAGCAGCTCGGGCAATTGGGCAAAGCCCAGGTCGGCCAGCGTCCCGCTGGCGGCCACATGCAGCAGCCGGCTGGCCCGGCGCTCGGCGGCCGGATGCTGGGCAATCAAGGCCGGCGGCAGGGGGAAATCGAAATCGTCGACGGTCAGCGGCATGGCGGGGGAATCGGGAAACGGGGGCAGAAAAGCCAGGGGCAGAAAAGCCGGGGGCAGGGAAAGCAGGCGCAGCGGGCAGCGCCAGATGCGGCGTCGCGCTGTTTAACGGGCGCGGGAGCATAGCGCAAGCCGGCGAGGGCGGCAAACCGGCAGCGGATTCCGGGTCGGTGCGGGGAAACTCGGGAAACGGCCGGGAAACAACTGGGCAAGCGGCTGGGGCAAATGGCCGGGAAATTGTGTTTGCAGCCGGGCGCTGAGGAGATGGGCGGGCGTTGTAGGAGATAAAATCGCCGCCTTTCCTTGTCCGTGCCGTTGCCATGACCGATTCCTCCGCCCTTGCCCTGCTGCTCAACCGTGCCGAATCCCTGCTGGCCCGCCTGGAACAGGTGTTGCCGCCCGTGCCCGAATTGCCGGACTGGCAGGCGGCGCGGGCGTTTCGCTGGCGCAAGGGGCGGGGCCGGGGTTATCTGCAGCCGGTGCTGCAGCCCCACGGCATCCGGCTGGCGGACCTGACCGGAATCGACGACCAGAAGGGGCGGGTGGTGGCCAATACCCGCCAGTTCGTCGCCGGGCGGCCGGCGAATAACGTGCTGCTGACCGGCAGCCGCGGCTCGGGCAAGTCCTCGCTGGTCAAGGCGCTGCTCAATGACTTCGCCGACCAGGGGCTGCGGCTGATCGAAGTGGACAAGGGCGATCTGGTCGATCTGCCGGACATCGTCGATCAGCTTGAAGGCCGGCCGGAGCGCTTCATCCTTTTCTGCGACGACCTGTCCTTCGAAGCCGGCGAGACCGCTTACAAGGCGCTGAAATCGGTGCTGGACGGGTCGGTGGCGGCGCCGCCGGACAATGTGCTGATTTACGCCACGTCCAACCGGCGCCATCTGCTGCCGGAGTACTTCTCGGAAAACCTGGAAACCACCCGCCACGATGGCGAGATTCATCCCGGCGAGGCGACCGAGGAAAAGATTTCCCTGTCCGAGCGCTTCGGGCTCTGGATTTCCTTTTATCCCTTCGATCAGGGGCATTACCTGGCGATCTGCGCCCACTGGCTGCAAGCCTTCGGCCACGGGGCGCTGCCGCGTCCAGAGTGGGAGCGGGAGGCGCTGAACTGGGCGCTGGGCCGGGGGTCGCGTAGCGGCCGGGTGGCCTGGCAGTTTGCCA
>JBEBBF010000201.1:0-3266 GCA_041158545.1 Pseudomonadota bacterium
TTACGGAAGCGCCGAAATACCGTGTCGCGCTGCAAATTGCGCCCGCCACGCCGTCCAGAGCCGGCACAATGGCAACTTTCCCCCGCCCAGAGGCTCCGGGACTTCTCCTTGACAAGCCTCAAAGCCATTTTCACAATTTCGCGGATTTTGCCCCCCACACCGGAGACCTCGACCATGACCCACCGCCTGCCCGCCGTTGCCCCCGCCCTGCTTGGGCTTGCCGCCGCCATCGCCCTGATCGGCTGTGGCCCCAAGGCTGAACCCACCATCAAGATCGGCCATGTGGCACCGATGACCGGGCCGCAGGCTCACCTGGGCAAGGACAACGAGAATGGCGCCCGGCTGGCCATCGAGGAACTCAACGCCAAGGGCCTGGAAATCGGCGGCGCCAAGGTCAAGTTCGAACTGATCGCCGAAGACGACCAGGCCGATCCGAAGCAGGGCACGCTGGTGGCCCAGAAGTTTGTCGATGCCAAGGTCCATGGCGTGATCGGCCACCTGAACTCCGGCACCACGATCCCCGCTTCGAAGATTTACGCCGACGCCGGCATCCCGCAGATTTCCGGCTCGGCAACCAACCCGACCTATACCAACCAGGGCTTCAAGACCGCCTACCGGGTGATGGCCAACGACGTGCAGCAGGGCAAGGCCCTGGGCGAATTCGCCGCCAAGCTGGGCATCAAGACCGTGGCGATCATTGATGACCGCACCGCCTACGGCAAGGGTCTGGCCGACGAATTCAACAAGGCCGCCGTGGCCGCCGGCCTGCAGGTCGTCGCCACCGAATACACCGACGACAAGGCGGTGGACTTCAAGGCCATCCTCACCAACATCAAGGCAGCCAACCCGGAAATGGTGTTCTACGGCGGCATGGACGCCCAGGGCGGTCCGCTGGTCAAGCAGGCCGCGGAGCTGGGGATCAGCAGCAAGTTCCTGACCGGCGACGGTGGCTGCACGCCGGAATTCATCAAGCTGGGCGGCGCCGCAACCGAAAACCAGTACTGCTCGCTGCCCGGCGTGCCGCTGGGCAAGATGCCCAAGGGCCCCGCCTTCAAGCAGAAGTTCACCGAGAAGTTCAAGGGTGAAATCCAGCTTTACGCCCCCTACGTCTACGACGCCGTGATGGTCATGGCCGACGCCATGGTCCGCGCCAACTCCACCGAGCCGGCCAAGTACCTGGCCGTGCTGCCCGCCACCAGTTACGCCGGCGTGACCGCAACGGTCCAGTTCGACGGCAAGGGCGACCTGAAGGATGGCGCGATTTCCCTCTATCAGGCCAAGGACGGCAAGTGGGCCTACCTGGAAACCCTGGGCGCCACCCAGGCCGCGCCGGCAGCAGCAGCGCCGGCCGCAGCCGCCACCCCGGCTCCGGCTCCGAAGTAAGACGGGCCTTTCCCGAAGCAAACGGCGCCTCCCGGCGCCGTTTCCGTGTCAAGCGCGGAGCTCACGAGGCACATGGACATCTTCCTGCAGCAAATCATCAACGGCCTGGTCCAGGGCAGCATCTACGCCCTGGTCGCACTGGGTTACACCATGGTCTACGGCATCATGGGCCTGATCAACTTCGCCCACGGCGAGGTGGTGATGGTCGGCGCGCTGACCGCGATGTCGGTGGTCCAGTTCGGCAACGCGCTGGGCTGGCCCCTGGCGCTGAGCGGCAGCCTGGCGGTCATCGTCGCCATGCTGGCCTGCATGGCGCTGGGCTGGGGACTGGAGCGGGTCGCCTACCGGCCGCTGCGCGATGCGCCCCGGCTGACCCCGCTGATCACCGCGATCGGCATGTCCATCGTGCTGCAGAACCTGGCGATGCTGCTCTGGGGCCGCAATTACCAGATCTTCCCGGCGCTGCTGCCCAAGACCGGCTACAGCCTCGCCGGCGCCCACTTCACCAGCGTCCAGGTCTATATCGTGCTGATCGCCGCGGTGACGATGCTGGGGCTGATCCTGCTGGTTTATCGCACCCGGCTGGGCATGGCGATGCGGGCAACGGCGCAGCAGCCGCAGGTCGCCGGCCTGCTCGGGGTCAATATCAACCGGGTCATCGCCGCCGCCTTCGTGATCGGCTCGGCGCTGGCGGCGCTGGCCGGCGTCCTGGTCGGCACCTATTACGAAAACGCCCACTACCAGATGGGCTTCCTGCTCGGGCTCAAGGCCTTCACCGCCGCGGTGCTGGGCGGCATCGGCAACCTGTGCGGGGCGATGGCCGGGGGCCTGCTGCTCGGGCTGATCGAAGCCCTGGGCGCCGGCTTCATCGGCAAGCTGACCGGCGGCGTGCTGGGCAGCCACTACCAGAACATCTTTGCCTTCCTGGTGCTGATCGGCGTGCTGATGTTCCGCCCCTCCGGCCTGCTCGGCGAAAAGACGGGGGACAGGGCATGAAACTCGGGATCAACCCGCAAAGCGGCCGCGGTCTGGCGCTGATTGCCGTCGCGCTGATTGCGCTGCCCTTCATCACCGGCCTCGCCGGTCAGGCCTGGGTGCGCATCCTCGACTACGCCATCCTCTATTCCTTCCTGGCGCTGGGGCTGAACATCGTCATCGGCTTTGCCGGCCTGCTCGACCTGGGCTACATCGCCTTCTACGCCGTCGGCGCCTACCTCTACGCGCTGCTGGCCAGCCCGCATTTCGGCCTGCACCTGCCGTTCTGGAGCATCCTGCCGCTGGGCGCAGCGCTGGCCTGCTTCTTCGGCGTGCTGCTCGGGGCACCGACGCTGCGGCTGCGCGGCGACTACCTCGCCATCGTCACGCTGGGCTTCGGCGAGATCATCCGCATCTTCCTGAACAACCTGGACATCACCAACGGCGCCCAGGGCATCACGCTGATCGACCCGATTGCCTTCGGCGATTTCCGGCTGAGCGGCAACAGTGAATTCCTCGGCCTGACGATCAGCGGCCCGCAGAAGTACTACTTCCTGCTGGTGGCGCTGGCCCTGCTGGTGATCGTCATCAACCTGCGGCTGCACGACTCGCGGATCGGCCGCGCCTGGCAGGCGATCCGCGAGGATGAAATCGCCGCCAAGGCCATCGGCATCAACACCCGCAACATCAAGCTGCTGGCCTTCGCGATGGGCGCCTCCTTTGGCGGCATCGCCGGCGGCATCTTCGCGGCGATGCAGGGCTTCGTGTCGCCGGAAAGCTTCTCGCTGATCGAGTCGGTGATGATCCTGGCGATGGTGGTGCTGGGCGGCATGGGCCACATTCCCGGCGTGATCCTCGGCGCGGTGCTGCTGACCGTGCTGCCGGAACTGCTGCGCTACACCGTGGCG
>JBEBBF010000202.1:0-8411 GCA_041158545.1 Pseudomonadota bacterium
CTGGCCGTGCTGTCGCTGACCTGGGGTTACACCTGGGTTGTCGCCAAGCAGGGGCTGGCCTACGCGCCGCCTTTTGCCTTTGCCGCCGAGCGTTGCGTCGGCGGCGCCGTGGCGCTGTTCATCGCGCTGAAGCTCCTGGGCAAGCCGCTGCGCTTGCCGGCGCCGGGCGCCACGCTGGGGATAGGCCTGACCCAGGTCGCCGGCTTCATGGTCTTCCAGACCTGGGCGCTGGTCGAAGGCGGCCCCGGCAAGACCGCGGTGCTGATTTTCACGATGCCGATCTGGACGCTGCTGCTGGGCTGGCCGCTGCTCGGCGAACGGGTGCGCGGCAAGCAGTGGCTGGCCGCCGCCAGCACGCTGGCCGGGCTGCTGCTGATCATCGCCCCGTGGGATCTGCAGACCAGCCCGCTGAGCAAGCTGCTCGGCGTGCTGGCGGCGCTGTGCTGGGCCATCGGCACCATCCTGATCAAGCGGCTGCGCCGGCAGCAGCCGGTGGATTTGCTGACGCTGACCGCCTGGCAGATGGTGCTGGGCTGCGTGCCGCTGGTCGGGCTGGCGTTGCTGGTGCCGGAAGCGCCCACCCGCTGGGAGCCGGCCTATTTCGGCATCCTCAGCTTCATGTCGGTCATCAGCACCGGCCTGTGCTGGTGGCTGTGGATTTACGTGCTCGACCGGGTGCCCGCCTGGGAAGCCAGCCTGTCGGTGCTGGGCACCCCGGTGGTCGCCATCATCTCCTCACGCCTGAGCTTCGGCGAAGCCTTCAAGCCGACCGAGCTGGGCGGCATGCTGCTGATCGGCAGCGGCCTGGTCCTGCTCGCCCTGCTCGGCTGGGCCGCCAGCCGGCGCCAGGGCGGCTGACCCCGCGCCCGCCACCGCCGGACGGGCCAGGCCCATCCAGCGCAATTCCAGCGCAATTCCAGCGCAATTCCAGCGCAATCCCGCCCCTTGCCCCGCCGCCGGGGCAGGCAGACACTCTCCTTGTTCCCCGCATCCACAAGGAGAAAATCATGCTTATCGGCGTACCCAGGGAAATCAAGAACCACGAATACCGGGTCGGCCTGGTGCCGGCGGCGGTGCGGGAGCTGGTGGCGGCTGGCCATCGGGTGCTGGTCGAAAGCGGTGCCGGCGCGGCGATTGGGCTGGATGACGCCCGCTACCGCGCTGCCGGGGCGGACATTGTCAGCAGCGCGGCGACGGTGTTCGCCGACGCGGAACTGATCGTCAAGGTCAAGGAACCCCAGCCGCAGGAATGCCGGCAACTCCACCCCGGCCAGGTGCTCTTCACCTACCTGCACCTGGCGCCGGACCCGGCACAGACCGAACTGCTGCTCGCCGCCGGCGTCACCGCCCTTGCCTACGAAACCGTCACCCAGCCCGGCGGCGGCCTGCCGCTGCTGGCGCCGATGAGCGAAATCGCCGGGCGGATGGCGATCCAGGCCGGCGCCAGCCACCTGGAAAAGTCGAAAGGTGGCGCCGGTGTGCTGCTCGGCGGCGTCCCCGGTGTCGCCCCCGGCCGGGTGCTGGTGCTGGGTGGCGGCGTGGTCGGCTACAACGCCGCGCTGATGGCCGTCGGCCTCGGCGCCGAAGTCACGGTGATCGACCGTTCGCTGGAGCGGCTGCGCTGGCTGGACAGCCGTTTCGACCGTCGGCTCCGGACCCTTTACGCCACCGCCGAAGCCATCGAAGCGGCGCTACCGGAAAGCGATCTGGTCATCGGCGCCGTGCTGATCCCCGGCGCCGCCGCTCCGCGACTGATCCGCCGCGAGCAACTTTCGCTGCTGCGCCCCGGCTCGGTGCTGGTCGACGTCGCCATCGATCAGGGCGGCTGTTGCGAAACCAGCCACCCGACCACCCACGCCGACCCGACCTATGTGGTCGATGACGTCATCCACTACTGCGTCGCCAACATGCCCGGTGCCGTCGCCCGCACCTCGACCTTCGCCCTGAACAACGCAACCCTGCCCTACACCCTCGCCCTCGCCCAGCACGGCTGGCGCGAAGCCCTGCGCCGCGACCCCCACCTCCGCCCCGGCCTCAACCTCCACGCCGGCCAACTCACCTGCCCCCCGGTCGGCCTCGCCCAGGGGCGGGAAACGGTGGCGGTGGAAAAAGTGCTGAGTTAGGCCTCACCGAAATTAACCAACTTGCTAAAATTCACATCAACCAAGCCGATCCAGCGATGGAAAAAAGTACACCTCACTGCAAATTACCGACAGTAAAGGCCCTGATTGCAGCAGGCAAAGTGCGCACTACGGTTTCAGCACTGACAGGCGCCGCTGCTTTGGGGCTGGATTTTGAAGGAATCGTGCAAGTGGTCCGAGCCCTGACACCTGCTGACTTTTACAAAAGCATGACGACACACGCGGATTACCGGGTTTGGCAGGACGTATATCGCCCCAGCACTTCTGCCGGTAAGGTTTACTTGAAACTCACCGTGATCGAAGACGTGCTGATCGTGTCCTTCAAGGAGCTATGAACATGAAATGCCCTTCCTGTGCTGCCGCCGACCTGGTGCCGGACACTCGCGATCTCCCGTATGGCTACAAGGGTGAGCAAACGCTGCTGCCGGCGGTGCGTGGCGAATTTTGTCCAGCCTGCGGTGAAGTTGTGCTGGATGCGGAGGAATCGGTGCGCACCAGCAAGGCGATGCTGGACTTCAACAAACAGGTCAATGCCGCCATCGTCGATCCGGATTTCATCGCCCGGGTCCGCAAGAAACTGGCACTGGATCAGCGGGAAGCAGCGCAAATCTTCGGTGGTGGCGTTAACGCCTTTTCCCGTTATGAGAACGGCAAAACCCGGCCGCCGCTGGCGCTGGTGAAGTTGTTGCAGGTGCTGGACCGGCACCCTGATCTGCTCAACGAAATCCGGGCGGCCTGAGCCGGCCCATCAAACCGCAACCCGGCGCGGCCTGGGCTTACCGCGCTTGCCCCGGCACGCTCACTGATCCGCCTCGCCTTGTTCCACCAGCCCCCACCCACCCCCCAACGCCCGAATCAGCGTGACCGCGGCGCTGAGTCTGCGGCTGTGCAGTTCCAGGGCGGTGCGTTCGGTGTTGAGGAGTTGGGCGTTGGCGGTGATGACCTGCAGGCTGGTGGCGGTGCCGGCCCGGTATTGGGCGAGGCTCAGTTCGGCGCTGCTGCGGGCGGCGGCGACGGCTTCGTCCTGGATGCGCGCCTCGTCGGCGAGGATGCGCAGCGTCGCCAGCTGGTCTTCGACTTCCTGGAAGGCGGCCAGGGTGGTCTGGCGATAGCTGGCGGCGGCCTGGTCCCAGCTGGCCAGCGCCTGGGCCTGCTGCGCCCGGCGCAGGCCGGCGTCGAACAGCGTGGTCGCCAGCGCCGGGCCGAGGGACCACACCCGCGCCGGGGTCGAGAACAACGCATCCCAGCTGGTGGCTTTCTGCCCCAGCGTCACCCCCAGGCTCAACACCGGGTAATAGGCGGTGGCGGCCACGCCGATCTGGGCGTTGGCCGCGGCGGCGCGGCGCTCGGCGGCGACGATGTCCGGCCGCCGCTGCAACAGCGTCGAGGGCGCGGTGAGCGGCACGGGCGGCAAGCCCGGCGCCAGCCCCAGCACCGGCGGGTGAATGTCGCCGGGGCCGCCGGCATCCGGCTTCAGTGCCGGACTGCGCCCGGCATCCCGGTTCTCCCGCCGTTCAGGGGTTCCAGCGGCAGCCGGGGCCGGCGGCGCTCCCACCTCCGCCCGCAGCGGCGCCCGTAACGGCGCCGGCCGGGCCGCGGTGTCGGGCAATTCGAACTGGCTGGGCAGTTCCCCGACCAGCACCGCGAGGGCGTGGCGCAGCTGGGCCTGCTGCACCCCGGTCTCGACGGCCAGGGCTTCGGCGCTCTTCAACTGGCTGTCGGCCTGGGCCAGATCGGCCCGGCTGGCGATGCCGAAGCGGACCCGCTCGCCGGTCAGCGCCCGGTAACGCCGGTAATCGGCCACCGTGGCCTCCAGCAACTGCCGTTGCACCGCCACCACCCGCAGCGACAGCAGGGCCTGCACCAGCTGCGCCTGCAGCGCCAGCCGGGAGCCGGCGAGGTCGGCGGCGCTGGCTTCGGCGCTGGCGGTGTTGGCGGCGACCGTGCCGCGCAGCCGGCCCCAGACATCGAGTTCCCAGCTGGCGGACAGCCCCAGGCTGTCGGTGGTCTGCGCGCCGGCCGCAGCGCTCGCCTGGCCGCGGCTGACCGCGGCGTTGCCGTTCAGCGTCGGGTACAGCGCGGCGCGGGCCTGACGGATCAGGCTGGCGGCCTGGTCATAGCGGCCACGGGCCAGCGCCAGGTTGGCGTTGGCCGCATCCAGCCGCGCCAGCAGGCCGGGCAGCTCCGGCAAGTCGAACACCGCCCAGGGCGCCGCATCGGCCAGCGCCCGCGTCGCCGGCGCCCAGGGCAGGGCCGCCTGCTGCGGCGGTTGCGCCTCCAGGTAACGTTCCGGCACGGGGAGTTCCGGCAGCGTCTGTTCCGGCACGCTGCTGCAGCCGGCCAGCCCCAGCAGCAGGATCAGGCCGGCACGGGGAAACTTGGGGCAATGAAGGGGAGTACGCAACCGCATGGAAACCTCGAAGTCTTCTCAGGAAGTGGCCGGATGCCCGCGCCGCCAGGCGCGCAGCGTGGCATGGCGCAGCCGGTCCAGCACCAGATACACCACCGGCGTCGAATACAGCGTCAGCAGCTGGCTGACCAGCAGCCCGCCCATCACCGCAATCCCCAGGGGCTGGCGCAGCTCGGCGCCGTCGCCACTGCCCAGGGCCAGCGGCAGCGCCCCGAACAGCGCCGCCAGCGTCGTCATCATGATCGGCCGGAAGCGCAGCAGGCAGGCGTGGTGGATCGCCTGCCGGGTATCCATCCCCTGTCGGCGCTCGGCCTCCAGCGCCACGTCGATCATCATGATCGCGTTCTTCTTGACGATGCCGATCAGCAGGATCACCCCGATCAGCGCAATGATCGTGAAGTCGGTGCTGAAGGCCATCAGCGCCAGCAGGGCGCCGACCCCGGCCGAAGGCAGCGTGGACAGGATGGTCAGCGGGTGCAGCGTGCTTTCATAGAGCATGCCCAGCACCAGATAGATGGTCAGGATCGCCACCCCGATCAGCATCGGCTGGGAATCCAGCGCCGTCTTGAACGCCGAGGCGGTGCCCTGGAAGCTGCCGCGCACGCTGTTGGGCACGCCGATCCGGGCGAACATCCCTTCCACCGCTTCCGAGGCCTGGCCCAGCGACACCCCCGGCGCCAGGTCGAAGGACAGGGTCGAGGCCGGGAAGCCCGACTGGTGGCTGACCGACAGCGGCGTCGCCGCCGGTCCCCAGGTCGCCAGCGCCGACAGGGGCACTTTCTGGCCCTGGCTGCCGATCACCCACAGCTGGTCCAGACTCTGCGGGTGCTGCCAGTAATTCGGCGCCGCCTCCATCACCACCTTGTACTGGTTGAGCGGCTGGAAGATCGTCGACACCTGGCGCTGGCCGTAGGCATCGTTCAAGGTCGCCGACAGCAGGCGGATCGGAATCCCCAGCCGCGCCGCCATCTCCCGGTCGATCTGCAGCAGGGTCTGCGAACCCTTGTCCTGGAAGTCGGTATTGACGTCGCTCAGCTGCGGCAAGTCCCGCAGGCCGAAACGCACCTTCGGCTCCCAGCGGCGCAATTCCTCCAGATCGTCGGCCAGCAGCGTGAATTGCCACTCCGACTGGCTCTGCCGGCCCCCGACCCGGACATCCTGCGCCGGGAAGCCGAAGTAGCTGGCGCCAGGCACACGGCTGGTCAGCGCACGCAGCCGATTGGCCACCTCCCCCGCCGTCGAGGGCTGCGGCAGCGTCTTGCGCAGCGACAGGGGCTTCAGGGTCACAAAGACCTGGGCGCGGTTGCGCTGGGTGCCGCCGATCACCGCGCTGACGTTCTCCACCGCCGGATCGGCCTTGATCAGTTGCACCATCTGCTCGATCTTGCCGCGCATCGCCTGGAAGGAAATCGACTGGTCGCCCTGGATGCCGCCGACCAGCAGGCCCACGTCCTGGCGCGGCAGGAAATCCTTGGGGATCGTGATGTACAGCCAGACATTCAAGACTATGGTCGCCGCCAGCAGCAGCAGGGTCAGCGCCGGGTGGTCCAGCCCCCAGGAGAGGCTGCGGTCGTAGACCCGATGTATCCCGTGCTGGAAGCGTTGCAACAGGCCGGGCCGGGCCGGGGCCTGCGGCCGTAGCAGGCGGGCGCACATCATCGGCGTCAGCGTCAGCGACACCAGCAGCGACACCAGGATCGCCGCGGTCAGCGTCACCGCGAATTCCCGGAACAGCCGGCCGACGATGCCGCCCATCATCAGCACCGGGATGAACACCGCAATCAGCGACAGGCTCATCGACAGCACCGTGAAGCTGACTTCCCGGCTGCCGGCCAGCGCCGCCTGCATCGGGCTTTCCCCGTGCTCGATCCGCCGGACCACGTTCTCCAGCACCACCACCGCATCATCGACGACAAAGCCGGTGGCCACCGTCAGCGCCATCAGCGACAGGTTGTTCAGCGAGAAGCCGCACAGCCACATCACCCCCAGCGTCCCGGCCAGGGACAGGGGCACGGCCACCGCCGGGATCAGCGTCGCCCGGCCGTTGCCGAGGAAGACGAAGACCACCGCCACCACCAGGCAGATCGAGAAGCCCAGCGCCCGCTCCACTTCGTGCAGCGAGTTCCGGATCATCGCGGTGCGTTCCATCATCACGCCCAGCTCGATGGCGGCGGGTATCGAGGCCTGCAGTTGCGGCAGCAGGGTCTTGACCCGCTCGACCGCCTCCAGGATGTTGGCCCCCGGCTGGCGGTTGAGGATCAGCAGGATCGCCGGCTGGCCATTGACCGCGCCGGCGTTGCGCAGATCCTGGACCGAATCGACCACTTCGGCGACGTCGCCCAGCCGGATCGCCGCGGCGTTGCGGTAGCCGATGATCAGCGCGCGGTAGTCGTCGGCGACCTGGGCCTGGTCGTTGGCCTCGACCTGCCATTGCCGGCTGGCGTCGGCGACGAAGCCCTTGGGCCGGTTGGGGTTGGCATTGACCAGGGCCTGGCGGACCTCTTCCAGCCCCAGGCCCAGCTGCGCCAGTTGCGGCAGGTTGAGTTCGACCCGCACCGCCGGCAGCGCGCCGCCGCCTATCGTCACCTGGCCGACCCCTTCCACCTGGGCCAGCCGCTGCGCCAGCACCGTCGCCGCGGCGTCGTACATCTGCCCCGGCGACAGCGTGGCCGAGGTCAGGCTGAGGATCATGATCGGGGTGTCCGCCGGATTGACCTTGCGGTAGGACGGGTTGCCGGGCAGCGCGGTGGGCAGCATCGCCCGCGAGGCGTTGATCGCTGCCTGGACTTCGCGGGCGGCGCTGTCGATGTTCTTGCCCAGGTCGAACTGCAGCGTGATCCGGGTGGTGCCGAGGCTGCTCTCCGAGGTGATTTCGCTGATCCCGGCGATGCGCCCCAGCGCCCGCTCCAGCGGCGTGGCCACCGTCGCGGCCATGGTCTCCGGGCTGGCGCCGGGCAGGCTGGCGCTCACGGCAATCGTCGGGAAGTCCACCTGCGGCAGCGGCGCCACCGGCATCGTCCCCATCGCCAGCGCCCCGGCGAGGAAGACGCCGATGGCCAGGAGCGCCGTGGCGATCGGCCGGGTGATGGCCAGGACCGGCAGGCTCATGCCCGCTCCCGCCAAGCGGCGAAGCGGCGGCCGAGCTCGTCAAAGGCGAGGTAGATCACCGGGGTGGTGAACAGCGTCAGCACCTGGCTGACCAGCAGCCCGCCGACCAGGGTCAGCCCCAGCGGGTGGCGCAGTTCGGCGCCGATGCCCGACGAGAGCATCAGCGGCAGCGCGCCGAGCAGGGCGGCGAGCGTGGTCATCAGGATCGGCCGGAAGCGCAGGAGGCAGGCCTGGTGGATCGCGTCCTGCGGACTGAGGCCCCGTTCCCGCTCGGCCTCCAGCGCGAAGTCGATCATCATGATCGCGTTCTTCTTGACGATGCCGATCAGCAGGATGATGCCGATGATCGAGATCACGTTGAGTTCGCCGCCGGTCAGCAGCAGGGCGAGCAGCGCGCCGATCCCGGCCGAGGGCAGCGTGGACAGGATGGTCACCGGGTGGATCGTGCTTTCGTACAGCACGCCCAGCACGATGTACATGGTGATGATCGCCGCCAGGATCAGGAAGAGTTCGTTGGCGAGCTGGCCGCGGAAGGCCATCGCCGCGCCCTGGAAGCCGGTGACCAGGCTGGGGGGCAGCGCCAGTTCGCCGACTTCCCGCTCGATGGCGTCGACCGCCGCGCCCAGCGCGACGCCCGGTGCGAGGTCGAAGGAGATCGTCGCCGCCGGGAACTGCTCCAGGTGGGCAATCGACAGGGCGCCGCGCCGTTCCTCGATCCGGGCCACGGCCGCCAGCGGCACTTGCTGGTTGTT
>JBEBBF010000203.1:0-2503 GCA_041158545.1 Pseudomonadota bacterium
GTTACGGTTAGTAAAACTTGTTATGGATTAGTCCTACCTTACCCGAAAAAGTGCCGGGGCAAACAGAAAAAACTAGGGCCGTGCCGCAGCGGGGCCGGCGAACTGGTAGATCAGGAAAAAGCCCGGCGAAAACTGCTGCTGCCGCTCCAGACGCAGCCCCGCCTGCGCCAGCAAGGCCGGCATCCGGTTGCCGGGGTCATAGACATTGTTGCTGCGGGTGATGAACACGACCCGCGAGAAATCCCTGGCCTTCTCCAGCACAGGACTCAGGTCCAGCCCCTCCAGCGACGGCGCGCATTTTCCCGACGGATAGCGGGCCGCCAGCCCCGGTTGCGGGAAATTCCCCGGCAAGCCCTGCAACTCCAGCCCTGCCGTATGCTCACCCAGCGCATGCGCCAAGGGCAGCGTCAGCTCGTTCGGCACCACCAGCACCAGCGTCCGCCCGCCGTTTTCCGCCGCGGCCGCTGCGACCAGCGTGGCGGCCATGTCCGGCCAGGGCTCCTTGCGCGGATGCCGGGTATACAGCGGCAGGATCGTCAGCCCCTGCGCCAGCAACAGCATGCCCAACAAGCCCACCGACAGCCGCCGGGAAACCAGCACGGTGAATGCTGCTCCGACCAGCAGCGCAAAAGGGGGCGCAATGCCAATCAGCGCCCGGGCCAGAAACACCGGCGTCGCCACCCGGCTGACAAAAAAGCTGATCAGCACCGGCAACACCACCAGCCCGGCCAGCAGCACTGCCTCGTTACCCCGCCCCAACCGTCGCAACTGCACCACCCCGACCAGCGCCAGCGCGCCGACCAGCCACAGGATCAGGAATGAGCCGAGGCCAACCACAAAACGCAGTTCGTTACCCAGCCGCCACAGGTCGGGCCGGGGAATCCAGAAATCGCTGCTGACCCCCTGGGCCTGCGCAAGCAGCGTCGGCACATAGGGCAACCACAGCAGCAGCACCAGCACCGCCGCAGCCAGCAAGGGCCGCCACAGCGGCCGCAACTGCGGATCGCGGCCACACAGGGGGAACAGCAAGAGGCTCAAGGCCAGCGCCGTGAAGATCGCCGTGTTATTGGTCCACAGCATCAGCAGCAGACCGAGAATCAGGCTCAGCCAGGCCACCCGTCGGGACTCGGCGCGCCCCTCGCGCACCTGGCGGAACAGGCGCAACACGCCAAAGCAAAGCATCGCCCCACCCAGGGCCACCAGCGAATACGGCCGGGCCTCGTGGGCAAACTCGACCTGGAATGGCATCACCGCAAAGAACGCCCCGGCCCACAGGCCCAGCCGGGGCTGGATTTCCCGCCCGGCCAGCAACACAAAAGCCGTCGCCAGCACCCCGGCCGCCCCGCCCAGGGCCCGCAGCGCAACGCTGCTGTCACCGAACAGCATCAGCCACAGCTTCAACACCACCACATACAAGGGCGGATGCGGGTCGCACTGCGGCACCATGTCCCAGATATGGCGCCAGGACTGCCGGGCGTCCCACCAGGAATAGCC
Organism: Pseudomonadota bacterium; assembly: GCA_041158545.1. Lineage (GTDB taxonomy): Bacteria > Pseudomonadota > Gammaproteobacteria > Burkholderiales > Rhodocyclaceae > JBEBBF01. Next base: position 1,495 of record JBEBBF010000203.1, read on the forward strand.
CTCATCCAGCCACAGGGCCTCGCTGCCGCTGTCGTAAAACCGCAGCAGCAGCGCCAGCATCAGGATCAGGATCAGCCCGGCCCACAGGGCAAAGCGCGGAGACGGTGAAGAGCGGGAGAACATGGCAGGGAAGCGGCGACAGGCGCAGTAGCGGGAAGGGCTGGATTGTACCGTGGCCCTCCAGTCCGCCCGCAGCCGAGCCAGACGCGCAATGATGCCGTTACGGCCTTACGCCTTGCCCCGAAGCCGAAGCCGGAGCCGGAAGCAAGCCTACGCCACCGCGCCCGCCTGCCAACCTCGGTCAGGCCGAATGCCTCGAACCTTGCCGCAGACCGGCTCAACACAAATCTTCAGGTTTTTCTTGAAATCCGGGAGAAGCGCTGCTATTATGCGCCCCTCTCGCAGCACTGCGGGCGGTTAGCTCAGTTGGTACGAGCGCGTCCTTCACACGGACGAGGTCACTGGTTCGAGCCCAGTACCGCCCACCAGATTCAAGAAAAGCCAGCTTCTAGCTGGCTTTTTTCATTTCCGCCGCATTTCCGCTGCCCATCCATGGGCAATGGTGCCAACTGGAATGAAAAACGGGGCTTTCGCCCCGCTCAGGAATAATAGACCTGACACATCTCCGGCGGACTGCTCTTGCCGGATACCGCCCCCAGCCAGAAGAAAAAGGCAGAAAGCAGGAGCAGCCAGGCCAGCCGGTGCAACCCCCGGCGATGACGCCGGAGGAACTCGCGACAGCTGGGCTGGCAAAGCGGCATGGTCCTTATGCCTGACCTTCGCGCTGGGCGCGGCGGCGTTCGTTTTCGGTCAGGTAACGCTTGCGCAGGCGGATCGACTTCGGCGTCAGTTCAACCAGTTCGTCGTCGGCGATGAATTCGACGGCGGCTTCCAGGCTCAGTTGCACCGGCGGCACCAGGCGCACGGCTTCGTCGGTACCGGAAGCCCGGACGTTGGTCAGCTGCTTGCCCTTGATCGGATTGACGACCAGATCGTTGTCCCGGCTATG
>JBEBBF010000204.1:0-3518 GCA_041158545.1 Pseudomonadota bacterium
AGCCGGGTCGGCATCCTGATCTCCTACGCCATTGGTGCGCTGCTCGGGGCGGTGTTCCTTGAAGTGCTGCCCCATGCGCTGGAAAAGGGCGACCCGCACACCACCGCCTCGACGGTGCTGGCTGGCATCCTGCTGTTCTTCGTGCTGGAAAAGCTGGTGTTGTGGCGGCATTGCCATCATGACCACTGCGAGGCCCACGAAGCCCATGCCCCCAGCCACGATCACGGTCGTTCCGGCCTGTTGATCCTGATCGGCGACACCTTCCACAATTTCGTCGATGGCATCCTGATTGCCGCCGCTTTCCTCGAAAACACCGAGCTGGGCATCGTCACGGCGCTGGCGATCATCGCCCACGAAATTCCCCAGGAGCTGGGGGATTTCCTGATCCTGCAGCATTCCGGCTACAGCCGGGCGCGGGCGCTGGCCTTCAATCTGTTGTCCAGCCTGGCGACGCTGATCGGGGCGCTGCTGGCCTATTTTGCCTTGTCGGTGCTGCAAACCTGGTTGCCGACCATGCTGGGTCTGGCGGCGGCGAGCATGATCTACGTCGCCGTTGCCGACCTGATCCCCAGCCTGCACAAGCGCACCGAACTCCGGGCGACGCTGCAGCAGGTTTCGCTGATTGGCTTGGGGATAGCCAGCATCGTGCTGGCGCGCTGGCTGATCGGTGAATAAGGACTGGCCGCGGTAAACCCGCACTCAGGTCGCTGCCTGCCGCTTGCCGTCTTCACCGCGTCTCGGCAACCCGCTTTCCCGCGATTACGGTTGTTGCGTTTCCGAGGCGTTCGCGGCGGCTGCTTCTGCCGCGGCCTGTTTGCGCGCCGCCTGCATTTCCTGGAATTTCCTTCTTTCCCGACGCACCCGGCTGGTGGCGAAGTAAAGAATCAGGCCGCAGGGCAGGGCGCCGGCAAACAGAAAAGTGAGGATGCCGCCGACGATGCTCGGTTCGGTGAAGGCGGCGAGGGTGGCGACGTAAAGCCAGCCAATGACGATGATCAGGCTTGCAGGCATGGGGCGCGATTGTAGTGACAAGGCGACCGGGCTGGCAAACCCGCAGAGAAGGAAGTGCACTTCCTTGCAACGCTGCCGGCCGGCGGGCAGCGAGGCCTGATGGAAAGCGGCTTGTAGCGCGAAATCGTGGGGTTTGAAGTCGGATTGACAGTCGAATGGTCGGTGTGGAGAATCCCCCGGCTTCCCACCGAACGCTTTTTCAGGAGTCCTTCCCCATGTTCCAGAACCCCGGCGACAACAATCCTTTTGCCCCCTTCCTGCAGCAGTTCGTTCAGGCCGGGCAGACGGTGGCCCAGCAGTTCAGCACCTTCATGGCGGAGGCTGGCAAGGCAGCCGGGACGGGGAATCCCGGTGCAGCTTCAGGGGCTTCGCCGTTTGCGGCCTTCACGCCGCTGGCTTCGCTGCCGCCCTTGACCGGCATGCCGCCGCTTGGGGAAATGCCGTCGCTGGGGGATTCCCAGGCCGTGGTCGATCTGCAGCGTAAATTCTTCGAACAGCAACTGCAGTTGTGGAATGCGGTGCTGGCACGCAGCCAGGGCAAGGATGCCGAGTTTTCCGTGCAGCCCGAACCGGGCGACCGCCGTTTCTCCGCGCCGGAATGGCGGGATAGCCCGGTGTTTGATTACCTGCGCCAGAGCTACCTGCTGAACGCCCAGTTCCTCCGCGAAGCGGTTGAACTGCTGCCGACCGAAGACGACAAGACCCGGAACCGGATGCGCTTCATGGCCCGCCAGTACATCGACGCGATGGCCCCGTCCAATTTCGCCGCGACCAATCCGGAATTCATCAAGCGGGCGGTGGAAACCAAGGGTCAGAGAATCACCGACGGCATCAACAACCTGATCGGCGACCTGGAAAAGGGCCGCATTTCGATGACCGACGAGTCGGTGTTCGAGGTTGGCGGCAATCTGGCCACCACCGAAGGCGCCGTGGTGTTCGAAAACGAATTCTTCCAGTTGCTGCAATACACCCCGCTGACTGCCAAGGTCGGCAGCGTGCCGCTGCTGGTGGTGCCCCCGTGCATCAACAAGTTCTACATCATGGATCTGCAGCCGGAAAACTCCCTGATCCGTTTCATGGTCGAGCAGGGCAACACGGTTTTCCTGGTGTCCTGGCGCAATCCCAAGCAGGAACAAGCCAAGGCAACCTGGGATGAATACCTGGAAAATGGTCCGATCACCGCACTGCGGGTGGTCAAGGAAATCTGCAAGGTCGAACAGGTCAATACGCTGGGCTTCTGCGTCGGCGGCACCATCCTGACCTCGGCGCTGGCGGTGCTGAAGGCCAGGGGCGAATCTCCGGCGGCCTCGCTGACCCTGCTGACCACGCTGCTGGATTTTTCCGATACCGGGGAAATCGGCCTGTTCATCGACGAGCAGTCGCTGGCAGCGCGGGAGGCGACGATCGGCAATGGCGGCCTGCTGACTGCCCGCGAACTGCAAAGCACTTTCTCGGCACTGCGCGCCAACGATCTGGTCTGGAGCTACGTCACCGGCAATTACCTGAAGGGCCAGAAGCCCCAGGCTTTCGACTTGCTGTACTGGAATTCCGACTCCACCAGCCTGCCGGGGCCGTTCGCCTGCTGGTACATGCGTAACCTCTATCTGGAAAACAAGCTGCGCCTGCCGGGCAAGCTGGAAATGTGTGGCGTCAAGGTCGATCTGGGGCAGCTGGACATGCCGGTCTATCTGCTGGCGACCCGGGAAGACCATATTGTTCCCTGGCAGACCGCCTACCAGAGCACCCGGCTGCTGTCCGGTCAGGTGCGCTTCGTCCTCGGCGCGTCCGGGCACATCGCCGGGGTGATCAACCCGGCCAGCAAGAACAAGCGCAGTTTCTGGATCAATGACAACGTGACCCTGGACGCTGAAAGCTGGTTCACCGGGTCCGCCGAGCAGAAGGGCAGCTGGTGGAATGACTGGGCGGCCTGGCTGAAACCGCTGGCTGGCAAGGAGCGGGCGCCACGCAAACTGGGCTCGCCGGCCTACAAACCCATCGAAGCGGCACCCGGCCGCTACGTCAAGGAAAAGGCCGCATAAAACGAATTCGGCGCCCAGGGGAGGGGCGCCGTTTTTATTGGTACTCCCCGGATCGAGCAAATACAACAAGGAGAAGACACATGTCGCGAGTCGCACTGGTAACAGGTGGGATGGGGGGCTTGGGCGAGGCCATCTGTATCAAGCTGGCTGCCCTGGGCTACAAGGTCGTGACGACCCATTCCCCCAACAACGCCAAGGCCGAAGCCTGGCTGAAACAGATGAACAACATGGGGTATGGCTTCAAGGGCTATCCCTGCGATGTCACCGATTTCGACGATTGCGCCGCCTGCGTGGCCAAGGTGGAAAAGGAAGTCGGGGCGGTGGATGTGCTGGTCAACAACGCCGGCATCACCCGGGACATGACCTTCAAGAAGATGACCAAGGCCGACTGGGACGCGGTGGTCAGCACCAACCTGGATTCGGTGTTCAACATGACCAAGCAGGTGATGGACGGCATGACCGGCCGGA
>JBEBBF010000205.1:0-3598 GCA_041158545.1 Pseudomonadota bacterium
TCGAACAGCTTGGCGAAGCTATCGACCTGCTGGCCCTCGCCGTTGGCAAAGGTGGAGCGGGAGGCGCCGGAGATGTTCACCCGCTTGAAGCCGATGTCCCTGAGGGATTGTTCGACCAGCGCCGGCTCGGTGTCGCCGACCAGCGTCGCCCGGACCGAGGTTTCCGGGAAGATTTGCAGCATCTTCCTGACCCGCGGCACGATCTGCTCGTAGGTGCCCTTGCCCTTGGTGTCCGGGCGCTGGGCGTCGTTGATTTCCTTGGGGCCGTCCATGCTGACCACCGGCGCGACGTCGTTTTCCTTGAAGTAGGCCAGGACTTCGTCGGTCAGCAGCGAACCATTGGTCGTCACGGTGAAGCCGAAGGTCTTGCCGACCTTGGCGCCTTCGCTGCGGGCGTAGGCGACGACTTCCTTCAGCAGCTTGAAATTCAGCAGCGGCTCGCCGCCGAAGAAGGTCACTGTCAGCTTGGGTTCGTCGCCGGACTGGCCGATCAGCCAGTCTATGGTCCGGAACGCGGTGTCCTTTTTCATCAGGCCACCGCCCCCGTAGCTGCCGCCATCGCCGTAGCAATAGGTGCAGCGGAAGTTGCATTTCTGGGTGATCAGCAACGCGACAGTACGGACCGGCACCGGCTTGGCCGTCGGGGCTTCCGCCTCGACCTGGCGCAAGAGGCCCAGTTCGGCCAGACGCTGGCGGACTGCCGGGGGCAGCGCGCCGACATGACTGACATAAAGGCCGTCCAGCATTTCGAAGGTTTCCCGGTCGATGGCGCGGACGCTGACCTGGTCACCATCGATCAGGCCGTAGCCTTCCGGGTGGGCAAACACATGAAAAATGCCGATGCCGTCCCGGACGGTGTGGGCGGCGGCGGCCCCATTGTGGGCGCAGGCGGCGCCCACTACTGTCGCGTTGGCGAAATCCACGGTCCTACTCGCTCAGCAAAGGCATTCGGAGGTGGTTTCGAAGGTGTCGCACTTCAGGCCGAGGCCGCCGATGCTGCCCGGCGCCTTGGGGCTGAGGGTCGGGACAGCCAGCTTGCCACCGACGATGTCGGCGAGTTCTTCGGGGGAGAGGGAACCGGATGCGGCGTCCAGGTCAGCCTTGCTGAAGCTGAAGCCGGCTTCGGTGACGATGCGCAGGCGGTCGGACTTGGAAACGGCGCCGCTGACGGACTGGGCGAAAGCGGCGTCCCGTTGCAGTTTGGCGATGAAGGCGGTGGCGGATTCGACGGACATGATGGCATTCCTTTTCAGTGTGGATGGCGTTCGGCATCTCTGGGGATACCGCTATTCATGGCGATCCGGCGTTTCAGATTTGCCGTATCACCATGGCTGCCATCGTAAGGAAGCCACTGACTTCAGGCGCGGAAAAAATTCACGCCCGAATGCAACTGCCCGAAAACCCTCAAGCGCCGCCCAAACCCCGCTCGTCGATGATCAAGCGGCCGCCTTCTTCCCGGCGCAGGGTGCCGCAGCGCTCCAGGTCGCGCATCACCTTGGTCACCATTTCCCGGGTCGCCCCGACCATCTTGGCCAGATCCTGGCGGGTCGGCTGCCGTTCGATGACCCGGTGGCTGCCCATCGGTTCGGAGTTGTCGAGCAGCCAGCGGGCGACGCGGCCATAGACGTCGAGCAGCGCCAGATTGCCGATCATCGCGTTGGCCCGACGCAGGCGCCCGGCCATTTCCCGCAGCAGGTTCGCGGAGAAGTCGTTGAAGCGCTCCATCAGCTCGTAGAACATCGCGCCGTTGAGCGCCAGCAGTGTGCCGTCCTCGACCATCACGACGTTGGCCGAGCGCTGCTCGCGGTCGAGCAGGCTGATTTCGCCGATCAGGCTGCCCTTGCTCAGCGTGTCGAAAATGACTTCCCGACCGTCTTCATCGACCCAATAGACGTAGGCCCGGCCGTTGAACAGCACCAGCAGATCATCCGCCACCTCGCCATACCGGGCGATCACCTCACCCTTGGCCACATTGCGCAGATTGACCCGCTGCGCACAGACTGTCCGACAGGCCGCCGACATCCCCGCATAAAACGGCACTTGCTGCAGCAGCAGCTCTGAAACCGCCATTTCCATCCCCTCAAGTGGCGGTTTTTTCCGCCCCCCAACCGTCCCGTTCTTCGCGGCAGCCGTGAAATTTTTCCTCGTTCCCGCCGCACCCAATGGGCAAGATTCTACTCACGTTGCCGCACTTACCAAGGAGTAAATCGTGAATTCTGACGAATCCTCACAAGCTACTGCCAGCCATTCAACACGCGGCCGCAGCCGATAACTGCCGTTTTTGATCAGTTTTTCGCGCATTTTCCACACCAATAACCTGGAATTGATGCAAAAAATCCTTTTCTCCCCTCGATAACCCGAAAAAACCCCTTTTTTACCCCGGTTATCACCAAGCTTTGCCCTGGTAGTAACTTCTGGCGGCAGCGCGGACCAGCCCGCGCCAGCCGCCGTTTTTTTGCCTGTTTTCCTCGCCGGTCCAGGCCGGCGCCGGACGCCACGGCCCGAACAAGCGCCCTGTTCGCTGCGATAGATGGCGGCGCCCGGCTGTGCTTAGAATCGCCGACTCTTCCCCCGGAGACCGGCCATGACCGCCGCCCTCAGCCTCAGTTTCAGCCTGCCGAACCCCGGCCCGACGCTGGAACGCCTCTGCCGCCTGCTACGCCAGACCACGGGCATGCCCACGCCCCGCAGCCCGCGGGAACACTGGCTCTGCCACGACAGCCCGGATGACCGCCTGCAGCGGGACGGAATCTGGCTGGCGCGGCGGCCCGCGGGGCGGCGCTGGCGGCAAAAGCTGGTCCTGAACCAGGAAAGCCGCCACGGCGAAGGAAAGGCATGGGAGCAGACCGTGGCCACGGCGGAATGGAACTTCCTCGGCATCCCCGACCCGGCGCTGCGGCGACGGCTGGAGCAACTGCAGGCCGAGGGCGCCCTTGAGCCCCGTTACCGCCTGACCCGGCAGTTGCGGCAGTGGCAGGTCGGCCCGGTCTCGCTGCACCTGGCCGCCTGGGAAGGCGAGGCCGGCAGCCGGCAAGGCGGCGGTGCCGTGTTGCAACTGGCGGCGCCGGCCGGCGCCGCCGCCGAATTCGCCACGCTGCTGGCGTCCCTGCTGGATCAACTGCCGCTGCTGCCGGTGTGGCAGGACGAAGCCGCGGCGGTGGCGACCTGGGCGCTGCAATTGCCGCATCGGCCACGCAAGGCCGGGGCCTCGCCGCTGCGGGCCGGCCTGACGCCCGTGGCCGCCCTGCGCACCATCGTCAGCCATTGCCTGGCCCAGATCGAAGCCAACCGCCAGGGTGCGCTGCAGCAGGATGCGCCGGAATTCATCCACCAGATGCGAGTCGGCCTGCGCCGGCTGCGCTCGGCCCTGGCCTGTTTCGCGCCCTTGCTGCCCGACGGGTTGCGCCAGCACTACGCCGAACCGCTGCGGCAGCTGACCAACCGGGTCGGCGCCCTGCGCGACTGGGATGTGCAAATCGAGGACATGCTGCTGCCGGCCCTGGCAGCACTGGGTGAATCCCCGGCGCAGTTGCAGTTGCTGACCCGGATGCGGACCGAGGCGTTGCGGGTCCGGCAGGCGGTGCGGGCGACGCTGGCC
>JBEBBF010000206.1:0-2984 GCA_041158545.1 Pseudomonadota bacterium
CGGCCTCCAGACACGTTACCCCGGCGATGCCCGCCAGCCCGGCCAGGGCCTCGCCGTCGCGATCCACGGCCAGCACCTGGCGGCCACTTTCGGCAAGCAACCGGGTATGCCGCCCGCTGCCGGCGGCAAGGTCGAGTATCACCCCCTGACGGGGCAGGCGGTGCAGGTGACGGCAAATCCAGGGGGAAGGCGGCAGGCTGGCGAGGGGCATGGGCGGCTCCGGTATCATCGCCGCGAACTTAACCGAGGAAGAAGCCATGTCTCAAGTCATCGTCAGCGAAAACGGCCAGGGCCGCTACCAGCAGGAGATTCGTGCCGGCCGCCACCACTACCTGGCCGACGAGCCGGAATCCATGGGCGGCGCCGACGCCGGCCCGGCGCCCTTCGACCTGCTGCTGTCCGCGCTGGGCGCCTGCACCGCGATGACCCTGCGGATGTACGCCGAGCGGAAAAACCTGCCGCTCCGGTCGATCCGGGTCGAGCTGGAGTCCGGCAAGGTGGAGATCGACGGCCAGCCGCGGGACCAGGTTCACCGCCGGATTCAGCTCGAAGGCGAGCTCACGCCGGAGCAGCGCCAGCGCCTGCTGGAGATCGCCCAGCGCTGCCCGATCCACCGGGCGCTGCAACAGCCGCTTTACCTGCCCGCCGAGCTGATCGGCGCCTGAACCTAGGGTAAACCACAAGGGCCGACTATTGCTTTTGTGGTACATTTGTGCGTTGCACAAATCCTGTGCAAGGGAGAATAGTCATGCTGGAACAACATTACCTAACCAGTCTTTTCGAACCGAAGTCCGTCGCCGTCATCGGCGCCTCCGAACGGGAAAACTCCGTCGGCAACGTCATTTTCAAGAACATCCTGGATTCGGGCTACAAGGGCCGGCTCTACGCCATCAACCCCAAGCACGAAACCATCCTCGGCCAGACCGCCTACAAGAGCATCGAGGAAATCGGTGCCCGGGTGGAACTGGTCGTGATCGCGACCCGGCCGCAGACCGTGCCGTCGCTGATCGAACAATGCGGACGCAGCGGCATCAAGAACGTCATCGTCATCACCGCCGGCTTCTCCGAAGCCGGCCACATCGGCGCCGCCATCGAGCGCAAGATGCTGGAGATGGCCCGTTCCTACAACGTGCGCATCCTCGGCCCCAACTGTCTGGGCATCATCCGCCCCGACCTCGGCCTCAACTCCACCTTCGCCCGGGTCACCGCGACCCCCGGCAACCTGGCTTTCGTCTCCCAATCCGGCGCGATGTGCGCCGCGGTGCTGGACTGGGCCAAGGCCAACAGCGTCGGCTTCTCCACCGTCATCTCCATGGGCAGCACCGTGGATGTGGATTTCGGCGAGATTCTCGACTACCTGATCTACGACAACCGCACCCACTACATCCTGCTCTACGTCGAAGGCATCCGTAACGCCCGCCGCTTCATGAGCGCGCTGCGTTCCGCCGCCCGGATCAAGCCAATCATCCTGCTGAAGGCCGGTCGCCACGAAGCCGGCTCCGTCGCCGCGCAGACCCACTCCGGCATGGCCGCTGTCGCCGACGCGGTCTTCGAAGCCGCCGTCCGCCGCGCCGGTGTCGTCCGCGTGCAGAACGTCGGTCAGCTGTTCTACGCCTCCAAGGCCCTGGCCTCGAAGTTCCGGCCGATGGGCAACCGCCTGGCGATCATCACCAACGGCGGCGGCCCCGGCGCCATGGCCGCGGACCGGGCCGGCGATCTGGGCATTCCGCTGGCGCATCTCTGCAACGAAACCATCGCCAAGCTCAACGCCAGCCTGCCGACCAACTGGTCGCACAACAACCCGGTGGACATCGTCGGCGACGCAACCCCGCAACGCTACAGGGACGCCATCCTCGCCGTCGCCCAGGACCCGAACGTCGATTCGACGCTGGTGATGCTGGCGCCGCAGGCGATGACCCAGCCGCTGGAAGTGGCCAAGGCGCTGATCGAAGCCAACGAACAACTTTCCAAGCCGATCATCTGCTGCTGGATGGGCGAAGAACAGGTCGCCGGCGCCCGTCGCCTGCTCGAAGACTCGGGCATTCCCGCCTTCCGGATGCCGGAAACCGCGGTCGAACTGTTCTATCACATCTCCACGTTCTACAAGAATCAGAAGCTGCTGCTGCAGACCCCGGAACCCACCCGCCAGCACGGCCGCCCGGAATGCGAAGGCGCCAAGATGCTGATCGAGGCGGTGCTGTCCGAACGGCGCAAGGTGCTGTCCGAAATGGAATCGAAGGCCATCCTGCGCGCCTTCAAGGTGCCGGTCGCCCAGACCATGGTCGCCCGCACCCCGACCGAAGCCCTGCTGCTGGCCGAACAACTCGGCTTCCCGGTGGCGCTGAAGGTCGATTCCCCGGACCTGATCCACAAATCCGACGCCGGCGGCGTCCGCCTCAACATCACCACCGCCCCGGCCGTCCGCAATGCCTACCACGACATCATCGAGACGGTGCAGAAGCGTCACCCCAATGCCCGGATCAACGGCGTCTCCATCGAGCCCTTCCTCGCCCGCCCCAACGGCCGCGAGCTGATGGTCGGCGTGTTCCGTGACCCGATCTTCGGGCCGGTCATCACCTTCGGCGCCGGCGGTTTCGACGTGGAAGTCTTCAGCGACCGCTCCGTCGCCATGCCGCCGCTCAACAAGTTCCTGGCCCAGGACCTGATCAAATCCACCCGCGCCTCCAAGCTGCTCGGCGAGTTCCACAACATGCCGGCAGTCAACATGGAAGCCCTGGAAGAAGTGCTGATCAGCATTTCGGAAATGGTCTGCGAGCTGCCGTGGATCGTTGAAATGGACCTGAACCCGCTGATCGTCGATGAAAGCGGCGCCATCGCCGCCGATGCCCGCATCGTCATCGACCACGCCGCCAGTTCCTCGGGCGACCGTTACGCCCACATGTCGATCTACCCCTACCCGGTCCATCTCATCCAGGAATGGCAGATGAATGACGGCAAGATCGTCACCATCCGCCCGATCCGCC
>JBEBBF010000207.1:0-2871 GCA_041158545.1 Pseudomonadota bacterium
CAGCGCCGCCGCTCTTCTGCCGTCACCCCGGCGATCTGTTCAAACCATTTCTGCAAGCGATTCATGAGCTGACTCCCTTCAGGACTGACTTGGATTTGCATCGATGGGAGACATCTTAACCGACTACTGTATCTTTGTACAGTAGTCACAAAATCCTGTCTTCGCTGTCCTGCTCAGGGTCTGGAATGCGCCTCAGCCCAGTTCCGCAAGGCCACAGTCAGCCGTTCCACCGCCCCTTTCCAGCCGTTTTCCCCCACTTGCTGCCGGAACAGCCGGTGGGATTGCGGGTACCAGGGGGAGTCGTCCCGCTCCTGCAGCCAGCGCCAGTCGGTGTGCTGGCGGGAGAGCAGGAGCCAGGCGGGGCGTTGCAGCGCGCCGGCGAGGTGGGTGACGGCGGTGTCGACGCTGATCAGCAGGTCGAGCTGTTCGAGGATGGCGGCGGTGTCGGCGAAATCGACGAGTTCGCTGCCGAGGTGCAGCAGGGGCTGGGACGCTATGGCGGCGCGGGCTTCGTTTTCGCCCTCCCCTTTTTGCAGGCTGATGAAGCTGAGGCCGGGCACGGACCATAGCGGGCGCAGGCTGGCGAGGGCGGGCAGCGAGCGGCTGGTGTCGTGGTGGTGCTGGGTGCCGCCGCGCCAGACCAGGCCGATCCTGCGGCCGGAGCATCCGGCCAGCCGCCGTTGCCAGTAGTCGCGATGGCTGTCCGGAGCGCGTAGATAGGGCATGGTTCCGGGAAGTTGCGCCAGCGTGCAGCCCAGCCAGCGCGGCAGGCTGAGGGCGTGGCTCCAGTAGTCGTGGCGGACGTCCGGCGGCAGCTTGGGGCCGGGATGGACGGCATCGACGCCGGGCAGGCTGAGGAACAGGCTGCGGAGCGCCGGGTGGCACAGCAGCGTGATCGAACGGGCGCCGCGGGCCTTGAGCTGGGGGATGAAGCGGGCGAACTGGATTTCGTCGCCCAGGCCTTGTTCCGGCAGGATCAGCAGCCGCTTGCCACGCAGGTCTTGCCCCTGCCAGCGGGGAAATGGCAGGCGCGGCGGGGTGATGGCTTCCGGGCGGCCGGGATGGAGCCGGGCTTCGTAAAGCGGCCAGCCGGCGGCGTAATCCCCCTGGCTCAGCTTGAGCAGCCCGAGGTTCCACGCGGCCTGGTGGTGGTCGGGTTTCAGCTGCAGGGCGCGGCGGTAGGCGGCTTCGGCCTGCGCCGGCTGGTCCTGGTCGCGCAGCAGGATGCCGTGGTTGTAGTGGAATTCCGGGTTGCCGGGCTGACGCTGCAGCGCTTTGCGGTAGCAATCGGCGGCTTGGTCAAGGCGGCCGCTTTCCCGGAGCAGGATCGCAAGGTTGCCCCAGGCGTCGGAAAACTCGGGCTGCAGCGCCAGCGCCTCCCGCCAATGGGCTTCGGCCGCGGCACGGTCACCCTGGGCACGGGCGCAGGCGGCGGCGAGGTTGAGCAGCGGCAGCCGTTCCGCGGCGGCGTTGGCCTGCTCCAGACGGCTGGCAACCCAGCTGGCGGTTTCCGCGATTTGTCCGGCGCGAAAGGCGGCGATGGCGGCGTCGATGCCGCGAAAGGACATCAATTCAAGCCGCCGGGGGATAGGGATGCAGCATGTTCAGCGCGACGCTGCGCCCGGTGGGCTGGACGATCCGGACGTGTTCGCGGCGGAATTCCCGGGCATGGAGCAGGCCGCAGGAGTGGGCAATCATGTCCATTTCCCGGTTCATGTTGCGGCAATAGTGGGCGACCCGCTCGGCCTTGTCCTCGACATCCAGCCCCCGTTGCAGCCGGGGGTTGTGGGTGGTGATGCCGGTGGGACAGGTGTTGCTGTGGCAGCGCAGCGCCTGAATGCAGCCCAGCGCGAACATGAAACCCCGGGCGGTGTTCACAAAGTCGGCGCCGCAGGCCAGCGCCCAGGCGGCCTTGGCCGGGGTCACCAGTTTGCCGGCGGCGATGATCCGGGTGCGCTCGCGCAGGCCGGATTCGATCAGGCTATCCACCACCCGCGGCAGGGCTTCGACGATGGACAGCGCCATGTGGTCGGCCAGGGCCTGGGGCGCGGCGCCGGAGCCGCCTTCGCCACCATCGATGGCGATGAAGTCCGGCGCAAGCTCGATGCCGCGCCGCTGCACCGCGTCGTTCAAGAGGTTCATGAACTGCCAGCCGCCTATCGCCGTCTTGATCCCGACCGGCTTGCCGGTCAGGTCGCGGACTCGGGCGATCATGTCGAGCAGCTGATCGACGTTGCCGATGTCCCGGTGGCGGTTGGGCGACAGGGAATCCACCCCAAGGGGGATGCCGCGGATCAGCGCGATTTCCGGTGTGACCTTGGCTGCCGGCAGCACCCCGCCCTTCCCCGGCTTGGCGCCCTGGCTGAGCTTGATTTCAAAGGCGCGGACGCTGTCGTGGGCGGCGATTTCCCGCAGTTTTTGCGGGTCCAGCTGGCCGTTGCCGTCCCTGACCCCGTATTTGGCGGTGCCGATCTGGAAGATCAGGTCGGCGCCACCTTCGAGGTGGTAAGGGCTGATCCCGCCTTCGCCGGTGTCCATCCAGCAGCCGGCGAGCGCCGCACCACGGGACAGAGCCTGCACCGCCGGCCGGGAAATCGCGCCGTAGCTCATGCCGCTCAGGTTCACCAGCGACCGGGCAGCGAAGGGCTGCGGGCAGTAGCCCTCGCCGATCACCAGCGGCGGCGTCGGCTGCCGTTCTTCTTCCAGCACCGGAAACGGGGCATTCACGAACAGGATCGCGCCGGTTTCGTGCAGGTTGTAGGTGGAGCCGAAGCCGAGAATGCCGCCTTCGTTCTTCGCCAGCCGGTAGATCCAGCCGCGGGTGGCGCGGTTGAATGGCATTTCTTCCCGGTCGCCGAGGAAGAAGTACTG
>JBEBBF010000208.1:0-4480 GCA_041158545.1 Pseudomonadota bacterium
TCCCGGCGGCTCCGGTCGCATGAATTCAGCCCGGAAGCCGGGTAGCACCTGCCGCGCTGCCCTCCCCCTTCTGTAAGTAAAGTTTCATCTTCCCCTGGCACCATGGCTGGTCTTGTTCATCAGGCTTGTTGCGATGGCTGCCTGCCCCTTTTCCCTGCGACGTTTGTTTTCCTGCCGCCCGGCAATCCGCGCTTCGGCTACGTTGGGTCTGGTTCTGCTTTTGGGCCAGGGATTCCCGGCCTGGGCGGAGACGGATTCGCCGCCCGATCTGGCGTTTCGTGATCTGTTTCGGCTCCCGGTGGGGCCAAAAGGCCTGGAGCCTTCGGCAAAACTGGTGCAACTGAACGGCCAGATCGTGCGCATGCTGGGGTATCCGGTGAAAGTGCCGGCGGATCAGGCCGTTCCCGGACTCGTGCTGCTGGCGCCCTTCCCGACCCAGCTTGGGGATGAGGACGACAGCCTGGCCGACGATCTGCCGCCCCAGGTGGTGTTTGTCCATGGCGCCGATTTGCCCGCCACGCCGGGTTTGCTGCGGGTGCAGGGGCGCTTGGAGTTGGGGGCGCGGGATGAGGCGGATGGCCATGTCTCCACCGTGCGCATCCTGGCGCAACGGGTCGAGGCCGTGCCTTTGCCCGCAGCATCCCGCCCGGCCCAGTAATCCCGCCGCAGCAGCCACTCGGCGCCCGTGGCACAAGTGAAACAAAGCCCTGCTGCACTATCCCCATTGCCCAGATCGGATTGCCCCATGAAACCCCTGATTCTTTTTGCCGCCCTGAGTTGTGCCGTCCATGCTGCCTGGGCCGCGCCCGTCGTCTCCCGGTTAACGCCGCCCAGCAATGCGCCGCAGGCCGGGGCCATGACCTTGTCCCGCTTCCTGCCCGGCCAGAAATTCGACTTGCAGGCCACGGTGCGGCCCGATGCGGGGCAGCGCATTGCCAGTTTTGAATTCGCCGTGGATGGCGTGCCGGTGTCGGCCGCAGCGGCGGTGAAAAGCCTGGTAACCACGGGTTTGGTCAAGGACCTGCCGGCTGGAACGGCCGTGGTGTCTCTGCGTGGCTACGCCCTGAGCAAGCCGGGCCTGCACAGCTTGAGCGTCAGCGCCCGGCAGAGCGATGGCCAAATCGCCCAGGCCCAAGGCCAGTTTGAAATCGTCGCGCTGGAACGCCAGGGCCGGCCGGTGAAGAACATCATTTTCCTGCTGGGGGACGGCATGGGCGCCAGCCACCGCACCGCCGCCCGGATCATGGCCGCCGGCTACGCCCAGGGTAAGGCCCAGGGCAAGCTGGCCATGGACAGCCTGCCCTATACCGGCATGGTCATGACCTCGTCGCTGAATTCCATCGTCACCGATTCGGCGCCGGGCATGTCCAACTACGTCACCGGCAACAAGGCGGCCAATAATCAGGAAGGCGTATTTCCCGACGACACTTTGGATCCCTTCGACAATCCCCGCGTCGAATATCTGTCCGAATACCTGCATCGCACCCAGGGCAAGAATCTGGGCATTGTCACCACCGCCGATGTTTTCGACGCCACGCCGGCCGCCAATGCGGTGCATACCGCCAGTCGCGGCGCCGGCACCGGCATCGTCGACCAATTTCTGGACGACCGCCATTTGACCGGCCTGAGCGTGCTGATGGGTGGCGGGCGCAAGTGGTTCATTCCGCGCAATGCCGCCATCGGCGCGGCCAATCCGCTCAATGTCGGCAATGGCTCGGTGCGCTCCGACAAAAATGACTACCTGCTGCCGCCGGATGTGGTGGCGGGCTGGGGTGCGGCGCCCGGTGCGCGGGACCCGGAGCGGGATTTGATTGCGGATTTCCAGCAGGCCGGCTTTGCCTATGCCTCGGATAAAACCAGCCTGGACAAGCTGGGGGTGCCGGCGAAACTGCTGGGCCTGTTCGCCTACTCCAACATGAATGTGGCGCTGGACAAGATCGCCGGTCGGCGCGGCCAGGGCAGTGTGGTGGCGGATTTCGGCTTTCCCGACCAGCCCATGCTGGACGAAATGGCGGAGAAGGCCATCCAGGTCTTGCAACGGCACAGCCCCAAGGGCTTTTTCCTGATGATCGAAGGGGCGTCCATCGACAAGCAGGCGCATTTGATGGATAGCGACCGCTGGATCATGGAGACCCTGGAATTCGACCGGGCGGTGAAAGTGGCGCGGGATTTCGCCGCGCAGGACGGCAATACCCTGGTCATTGTCACCGCCGACCACGAATGTGCCGGTGCCGCCATCATCGGCGCGGCCAAGGTCAGCCAGAGCCAGTTACAGGCTTGGGCTGGCACGGGCGCGGCGAATCAGCGGGATAAGGCGGTGGGCGTGTATGAAGACGCCGGCTTTCCGCACTATCAAATGGCGGGCGACGGCTATCCGCTGAGTACCGACATCGACGGCAAGATGCTGATCGGCTACGGCGCCAACGCCGACCGCTACGAAACCTGGCTGACCAGCCATCTGCCGACCCAGGATGGCCAGCAGCCCTTCATCAAGGCTGCGCCTTTGAACACCCATCCGGCCCACCCCGGCAAGCGCAACGAGGGTCAGGGATTCCTGATCACCGGCCAGGTGCCGGGAGACCAGGCGGTGCATACCGCCACCGACGTGCCGCTGTCCGCCTTTGGCCGGGGCGCTGCCCAATTCACCGGGGTGTACGACAACACCGATGTGTTTTTCAAAATGGGGCAGGCGGTGGTGGGCGGCGTGAAATAAAGCTTCAGTCGCCGGGGCGAGCGCCTGGCCGGCGGTTCAGCACCGGGCTCACGCGGCCACCGCCGGACCTGTTCAGCGGTGGTGCTGCCGCTGGGGCGCAGCGCTACGGCCTTCAATGTGGCGGAAGGTGATGCGTCCCTTGCTCAGGTCGTAAGGGGAGATTTCCAGGGAAACCTTGTCGCCGGCCAGCACGCGGATATGGTGCTTGCGCATCTTGCCGCCACTGTAGGCGACCAGCGTGTGGCCATTTTCGAGCGTGACACGGAAGCGTGTATCCGGCAGCACTTCCATGACGACACCTTGCATTTCAATCAGATCTTCTTTTGCCACGGTTGCATCTCCTGGGGTGAATGCGGGGCCGGCCCGCGCCGAGTCAGTCTCGGATAAATAAGGCTCATCGTTGCCGATGCGATGCACCGGACGTTCGGGTGAGGTGTTGTCAAACCATCATTCAAGCGGTGCGAATCCGTAATACGAGCCATAGGCGGAAGGGGCCGGGGCATACGCGGCCACTTTGATCGCGTCCGGCAGGGTGACCTGATCGGTCAGGCCGTCAATCCCCCCCACTGCCTGCAGGAAGCGGTCTTCAACCTCTTTTTCCGTCAGGTCATTGAGGGAAATGTTCCGGTCGAATCGCTCCGAGCGGTATTCAAATGCCGTGTCGTGGGCGATGAACAAGGTGTGGGCGCAGGCCGTGATCAGGGTTTCGTCCACCGGATCAGCGCCCATGACTCGGGTGCCACAGAACGGGCAATGCACGGGCGTGTAGTAATAGGTCTTGAGTTCGGTTCGCTGGATGGCCTGGGTCATGCTGTGCTCCACATCTTGTAAAAGGGCTTGGTCGGTCGCGGCGGGGTGTCCGCCGCTTGCGGCTTATCGCTCGGTAACGGGGTAGCGCCCCAGGTCCGAATGGGAAAGCCCGGCCAGTTCGCCGACTACGCGGTTAACGCCGTGGCCCAAGAGCCACCAGGCGTTGCCGTAAGGCAGGATGGAAATCTCCAGTTCAGCACATAGCCGTTCGGCTTGGGCTCGTTGTTCTTTTATGTTCATTTGATTTTTTCAAGGTCTGTTCGGGAACGGTGTTTTCCGATCCGAACACCCCGTGCAGGCCATGCAGACCGACGGGAGTGGCCGGCCATCACGCGAAGGGATAGCCGGCGTGAATGCCTGAAATCAGGCGATCTGGATGTTGCTGGCTTGCTTGCCCTTAGGGCCGTTCGTGATGTCGAAATTCACGCGCTGACCTTCAGTCAGGGACTTGAAACCGTGGGATTGAATCGCGGAAAAGTGAGCGAAGATGTCTTCGCCGCCGCCTTCAGGGGTAATGAAACCAAAGCCCTTGGCGTCGTTAAACCATTTCACATTACCTGTTGCCATATCTTGAATCTCCGTATCGTTGCGGGGCGGATTGCCCCTGGTTGGGGCGAGATCAAGAGGGGGAGGCAAAGATGGAGGAATGGCGCCGCAGAACTGCGGGTACTAGACCGACAAAATAACAACACAACCAGAAATCGCTGCGGTGCACAATACACGCTAACGGCCCAAACCGCAAACGAAATCTGCTGTTTGTCAATCTTGCCGGGCGTCGCCAGGCCGGAAGAAGGGATCAGGGTTGGTCTGAATACGGCATCACGATTGCGCTTTTGCGGCGTGCCGTGTTCATCTGCAGCGCTCGGGCCGGCTGCTACGCCCCGGCTGGCGTCACGCGCTGATCATCAATCAGCCCTTTGGCCAATTCGACCGTTCCTGACTGCCGGACCCGGACTG
>JBEBBF010000209.1:0-5872 GCA_041158545.1 Pseudomonadota bacterium
AATGGGCCACAAGGCGCTGGCCGCCAAGCTGGACGATCCGGATGCCTTCCTGGAAGAACACGTCGAACAGAAGGACGTGCAGCAGGAACACCGTGCGCCGGTGGTGACCGTGATGGGTCACGTCGATCACGGCAAGACCTCGCTGCTGGACTACATCCGTCGCGCCAAGGTGGCGGCGGGCGAAGCAGGGGGCATTACCCAGCACATCGGTGCTTACCACGTTGAAACCGAGCGCGGGATGATCACCTTCCTCGATACGCCGGGTCACGAGGCCTTTACCGCAATGCGGGCTCGGGGCGCCAAGGCGACCGACATCGTCGTGCTGGTGGTTGCCGCCGACGACGGCGTGATGCCGCAGACCAAGGAAGCCATCCACCATGCCAAGGCGGCGGGCGTGCCCATCGTCGTGGCGGTGAACAAGATTGACAAACCGGATGCCAACCCGGACCGGGTCAAGCAGGAACTGGTCGCTGAAGGGGTGGTGCCGGAAGAATACGGCGGTGATTCGCCCTTCGTGCCGGTGTCGGCGAAGAAGGGGACCGGCATCGACGATCTGCTGGAAAACCTGTTGCTGCAGGCGGAAGTGCTGGAACTGACCGCGCCGCGCCAGTCGCTGGCCAAGGGCCTGATCATCGAAGCCCGGCTGGACAAGGGCCGCGGTGCCGTGGCGACCATGCTGGTGCAGTCCGGTACGCTGAAGCGCGGCGACGTGGTGCTGGCCGGTCAGGTATTTGGTCGGGTTCGGGCGATGCTGGACGAAAACGGCAAGCAGATCGAAGAAGCCGGCCCGTCGATTCCGGTGGAAATTCTCGGTCTGTCCGACGTTCCTGCCGCTGGCGAAGAAGCCATCGTGCTGGCCGACGAACGCAAGGCGCGGGAAATCGCGCTGTTCCGTCAGGGCAAGTTCCGCGACGTCAAGCTGGCCAAGCAACAGGCCGCCAAGCTGGAAAACATGTTCGAACAGATGGGCGAAGGCGAGGTCAAGACCCTGCCGTTGATCATCAAGGCCGACGTTCAAGGCTCGCAGGAAGCGCTGGTGCATTCGCTGCAAAAGCTCTCCACCAGCGAAGTCCGGGTCAACGTCATCCACGCCGCAGTCGGTGGCATCAGCGAATCCGACGTCAATCTGGCCCAGGCTTCCAAGGCGGTCATCATCGGCTTCAACACCCGTGCCGATGCCAACGCCCGCCGTCTGGCCGAAAGCTTCGGCGTCGATCTGCGTTACTACAACGTGATTTACGACGCGGTGGATGAGGTCAAGGCCGCCCTGTCCGGGATGCTGGCGCCGGAAAAGCGCGAACAAATCACCGGTCTGGTCGAGATTCGTCAGGTGTTCGTCATCTCCAAGGTCGGTTCGATTGCCGGCTGTCTGGTTCAGGAAGGCGTGGTCCGCCGCACTTCCCGCGCCCGCCTGCTGCGCAACAACATCGTGCAGTGGGACGGCGAGCTGGATTCGCTCAAGCGCTTCAAGGACGATGTCCGCGAAGTCAAGGGCGGTTTCGAGTGTGGTCTGTCGCTGAAGCACTACAACGAAATCCAGGAAGGCGACCTGCTGGAAATCTACGAGATCCAGGAAGTGGCCCGGACGCTGTAATTCAGCCCGAAAACAGGCGCGGCGCCCTTCGCGGGCGGCGCGCCTTTTTCATTGGAGACAAGGATGAAGAAATTTTCCCGATCCGACCGGGTGTCCGAACAGATCCGCCGCGATCTGGCCGAGCTGATCCGCGCCGAACTGAAAGACCCGCGGGTGGGCATGATCAGCCTGACTGCGGTCGAACTCACCCCCGATTACGCCCACGCCAAGGTGTTTTACACCACGCTGCAGGAAGAACAACTGCCGGAAATCCAGCAGGGCCTGCGCCGTGCCGCCGGCTTCCTGCGGCGGGAGCTGGGGCGGCGGGTGCGTATTCACACGCTGCCGGAATTGCATTTTGTCCATGACGTCTCGGTGCGCCATGGTGTCGACCTGTCACAGCTGATCGACCGGGCGGTGGCGCTGAGCGACGAAACCCCATCGGAAGAATGAACGCTCCAGTCAGGAAAAAAGTCTGGCGTCCGGTGGATGGGGTGTTGCTGCTGGATAAGGCCAGCGGCATGAGCTCCAACGACGCGCTGCAAAAGGCACGGCGACTGTTTTCCGCAGCCAAGGCTGGCCACACCGGCACCCTTGATCCTCTGGCCAGCGGCCTGCTGCCCCTTTGTTTCGGTGAAGCGACCAAGTTTGCCGCCGACCTGCTGGATGCCGACAAGACCTATGAAGCGACGCTGCTACTGGGTGTGACGACCGATACCGGCGACGCGGAAGGGGTGGTCACCCAGACCCGGCCGGTGGTGGTGGATGCCGCCCGGCTCGAAGCCGCCTTGCCGGCTTTCCGTGGGCCGATTTCCCAGGTGCCGCCGATGCATTCGGCGCTGAAACGGGATGGCCGGCCACTGTACGAACTGGCGCGCCAGGGCATCGAGGTCGAGCGCGAAGCGCGGAACGTGGTGATTCACCAACTGGACGTGCTGGAATTTGCCGGTAGTCAGCTGCGGTTGCGGGTTCGTTGCAGCAAGGGGACGTACATCCGGGTGCTGGCCGCTGATCTGGGCGAAGCCCTGGGTTGCGGTGCCCATCTGACGGCGCTGCGGCGTACCGAAGTGGGCGAATTGCAACTGGCCGGGGCGCAGACGCTGGAAGCCATCGCCGCCATCGCCGAAACATCCCGCGATCCCCTGTTGCAGCCTCTGGATGCGCTGCTGCAGAAGTTGCCGCAGCAGCAGCTCGATGCCGCCGCCGTGGCGCGTTTCAGCCACGGCAACCCGGTCGCCGGCGAGGCCGCGGTGGGTAGCCTGATCCGGGTTTATGCCGCGGAGAACGGGCAATTGCTGGGCGTCGGCGAGGTCCGCCCGGACCACCGGCTGTGGCCGAAAAGATTGCTGCAGAGCAGCGCGAAACAGGTATAATCCGCGCCTCCCGTCGTCCGGCGGGGGTTTTCAATCAGGTGCTGGCTCTATCAAACCGGGGCAACACCGTTTTTTCGAGAGCGTTTGACATGGCAATCAATACCGAACAAAAGGCCAAGATCGTGGCCGATTTCCAGCGCGTTGCAGGCGACACCGGTTCCCCGGAAGTTCAAGTTGCACTGCTGACCGCACGGATCAATGACCTGACCCCCCACTTCAAGGAACACACCAAGGACCACCACTCCCGCCGTGGTCTGCTGCGCCTGGTTTCCCAGCGCCGCAAGCTGCTGGACTACCTGAAGGGCAAGAATGTGGATTCCTATCGCAGCCTGATCGAGCGTCTTGGCCTGCGCAAGTAATACTCGGACCGCGATCGCGGTCTGAAATGGAAAGAGCGGTCCGCCCCGGCGGCCCGCTCTTTTTTCATCTGCGGGTCTGTCCCGCTGTGTTGTTGTCGTTGTGAATGATGAGTGAAAGGAAGTTATGTTTAACGTTGTGAAAAAGAGTTTTGCCTACGGCGCCCATACGGTGACCCTGGAAACCGGTGAAATCGCCCGCCAGGCCGGCGGTGCCGTGCTGGTCAATATGGACGATACCGTGGTGCTGGTGAGCGTTGTCGCCGCCAAGAACGCCAAGCCTGGCCAGGATTTTTTCCCGCTGACCGTCGATTACATTGAAAAGACCTACGCTGCCGGCAAGATCCCCGGTGGTTTCTTCAAGCGCGAAGGCCGTCCTTCGGAAAAGGAAACGCTGACCTCCCGCTTGATCGACCGTCCGATCCGCCCGCTGTTCCCGGATGGCTTCTATAACGAAGTCCAGGTTGTGGCGATGGTGGTGTCGCTGAATCCGGAAGTGGACCCGGACATCCCGGCAATGATTGGTGCCTCTGCTGCGCTGGCGATTTCCGGCGTGCCCTTCAATGGCCCGATTGGTGCCGCCCGCGTCGGTTACATCGATGGCCAGTACGTACTGTGCCCCAGCCTGTCGCAACTGAAGTCCAGCCAGCTGGATCTGGTGGTCGCCGGTACCGAAAGCGCCGTGCTGATGGTCGAATCCGAAGCCAAGGAACTGTCCGAAGAAGTAATGCTGGGCGCCGTGGTGTTTGGTCACGAGCAACTGCAAGCCGCGATCAACGCGATCAACGATCTGGTTGAGGCCGGTGGCAAGCCGGAATGGGACTGGGCCGCGCCGGCCAAGGACGAGGCGCTGATCGCCCGCCTGAAGGACCTGATTCAGGCCAAGCTGGAAGACGCTTACAGCATCACCAGCAAGCAGACCCGCAGCCAGCGCGTCAAGGAAATCAAGGCCGAAGCCATCGCCGCACTGTGCCAGGGCGAAGGCGCTCCGGACGAAAACACCATCGGCAACCTGGTGTTCGAGCTGGAAGCCGCCATTGTTCGTGGTCGCATCCTCAGCGGCCAGCCGCGGATCGATGGTCGCAACACCCGCACCGTCCGCCCGATCAGCATCCGCTCCGGCGTGCTGCCGCGCACCCACGGTTCCGCGCTGTTCACCCGCGGCGAAACCCAGGCGCTGGTTGTGGCCACGCTGGGCACCGGCCGCGATGAGCAGATCATCGACGCGCTGGCCGGCGAGTACAAGGAGCGTTTCATGCTCCACTACAACATGCCCCCGTACGCCACCGGTGAATGCGGCCGCGTCGGTTCGCCGAAGCGCCGGGAAATCGGTCACGGCCGTCTGGCCAAGCGTGCGCTGCTGGCCGTGCTGCCGAAGCCGGAAGATTTCTCATACTCCATGCGCGTGGTGTCGGAAATCACCGAATCCAATGGTTCCTCGTCGATGGCTTCCGTCTGCGGTGGCTCCCTGGCGCTGATGGATGCGGGCGTCCCGCTGAAGTCCCACGTTGCCGGCATCGCCATGGGCCTGATCAAGGAAGGCAACCGTTTCGCGGTGCTGACCGACATCCTGGGTGATGAAGATCACCTGGGCGACATGGACTTCAAGGTGGCGGGTACTGACTGTGGCGTGACCGCGCTGCAGATGGACATCAAGATCCAGGGCATCACCAAGGACATCATGAAGGTTGCGCTGGCCCAGGCCAACGAAGCCCGGATGCACATCCTGGAGCAGATGAAGGGCGCCATGACCGGCCATCGCGAGGAAATGTCCGCCTACGCACCGCGCCTCTACACGGTGAAGATCAACCCGGAAAAGATCCGTGACGTGATCGGCAAGGGCGGCGCCGTGATTCGCGCCATCACCGAAGAAACCGGCACCACCATCGACATCCAGGACGACGGCACGATCACCATCGCCGCCACCAGCGGTGAAGCCGCCGCGGCTGCGAAGAAGCGCATCGACGACATCGTCGCCGAAGTGGAAGTGGGCAAGATCTACGAAGGTACCGTGCTGAAGATCCTCGACTTCGGTGCCATCGTTCAGGTTCTGCCAGGCCGTGACGGTCTGCTGCACATCTCCCAGATCGCCCAGGAGCGGGTGAACAACGTCAACGACTACGTCAAGGAAGGCCAGGTCGTCCGCGTCAAGGTTCTGGAAACCGACGACCGCGGCCGGGTCAAGCTGTCGATGAAGGCCGTTGCCGCCGAAGAAGCCGCACAGCAACAACAGCAGTAAGTCTGACTGCCCAGTTCAGGACCCGGCTACGGCCGGGTCCGGCTGCCGGTGCCGAAATGGCCGGCAGTACGGAGCGACAGAAAAAGAACAAGGGCGCCGATGGCGCCCTTGTTCTTTACTACGGCGGGACTGAAAAACGGGTTGCCGGTGTGGGAAGCAACCCAGCGGCGATTATTTCGCCATCTGTTTTTCTTTCAGTTCTTCCAGGGTCTTGCAGTCGATGCACAGCGTGGCGGTGGGCCGCGCTTCCAGTCGCTTGATGCCGATTTCGACACCGCACTTGTCGCAGTAGCCGTAATCAGCGGAATCGATGCGACCCAGGGTTTCGTCG
>JBEBBF010000210.1:0-3760 GCA_041158545.1 Pseudomonadota bacterium
CCAGTCCAGCCGCAGGATGGTATCGACGCCTTCAACCAGGAAGCCCTGGGTGTGGCCGTTGTATTCGGTGACGATCATGATTTCCCGCGGCGTATCCGCGGCAATCCCGGTGTAGCGGGCCAGATCGACCACCGGCACCAGCGCCCCGCGCAGGCTGACCATGCCCTCGACCGCCGACGGCATCTCCGGCGCCGCGGTGATCGGCGGGGTACGCATCACTTCGCGAACCTTGAAGACATTGATGCCATAGGTTTCCCGACGGCCAGTACGCTGATCCAGCCCCAGCGAGAACAACAGGATTTCCAGCTTGTTGGTCCCGGCCAGCTTGGTCCGTGCATCAACGCTCTTCAGTAATTCGGACATTTCCTCATCCTTCCCGGTCTTTCATACCCTGTTGCCTTAACGGCATTCAGGTCTCGGTCCTGTAGCCGATCCGGAAGCCGCCCCAATGCTGGCCCCGGACATAAATCGGCGCAGAGATATCGTGCATGATTTCCCCGGTATCCCGGCGGTAGGTCTGCAACAGGAAGACTTGCTCATGCTCGCCACAACGCCGGCCGACCGGATCATCAAACATCCGCTTGGTCCGGTTATTGACGAAATCCGTGTCGTAATTCCCGGTCAGCGGCTTGGAGAAGCGCTTGTTGTGGGTGGGCACGTAGCCACGACGGTCGCAACAGATGGCGTAAACCAGCCACTTGTTCTGTTCGACCAGGGCTTCCTGAATCTGCGGCATGATCTGGTCGAAGAGATCGTCGTAGCGGGTCTTGAATTTTTGCGGCTTGGTGTTGGGAACCGGCTGATAGCGGCTGTCGAACAGGTCATCCATGCCCAGCCGTCCGCTTTCCACATTCCGCTCCAGCAGTTCGCCGATCTGCTGCGCCGCCCGTTGCACCATCGCCGGCATCTGGCCATGGGTCGCCAGCGCCTGCTGTCCGGCAGCGCCCAGCCGGAAGACATCGCCGATTTCCTTGAGATTGGTCGCCAGGGAATCCAGTTGCTGCGCTTCCCGCAGGGTTTGCTGGGCGGCAGAGGTGTTCGACTGGGTCATTTCCATGATCGAGCGGACATGGCCGGCGATGTCCTCGCCGGCTGCGCTTTGCTCCTCGATGGAGGAGGCAATCGCATCGACGGTTTCCATCGTCTTCCTGGCGCCTTCGTGGATGCGCTCCAGGGAATCCGCTGCCTGATGCGCCAGATCCGCCCCGCTCCGCGCCTGATTGCTGCCGGCGTCGATGGCGCTGATCGCGCTTTCCGTTTCGCTCTGGATCGCCGCGATGACCCGGCCGATTTCGCCCGTGGCTTGCGAGGTCCGTTCCGCCAGCTTGCGTACTTCGTCGGCAACCACGGCAAAGCCCCGGCCCTGCTCCCCGGCCCGCGCCGCTTCAATCGCCGCATTCAAGGCCAGCAAATTGGTCTGGTCGGCAATTTCGCGGATGGTCTGGACGATGCCGGAGATGGCCTTGGAACGCTCGCCCAGGGCCTGGATGACCTGTGCCGATTCGGTGACCGAATGGGCGATGTTGGCCATTTCACGGGAGGCATTGTTCGCAACCCCGGCGCCGTCCTGGGACAACTCCGCCGCCGACTGGGAAATGGCTGCTGCGTCATGGGCATGCCGGCTGATCGCGTTCATGTTTTCCGTCAGCTGGCCCATGGCTTCAGTTGTGCCCTGGGCGGCAGAAACCTGGCGGGAGGAACCGTCGGCGACCCGGTTTGCTTCACTGATCAGTTGCCGCGCCGCTTTTTCCACCTGAAGCGAATTGAAAAACACCTTGCCAATGATGGTTTGCAGGCTGCCGATCAGATTATTGAAGGCTTTGGCTGCCGCACCCAGCTCATCATCAGCGCGCACGGCAGCACGCCGGGTCAGGTCGCCGTCGGCGTACATCTGCTGTATCACCTGTTGCAGATGCACCACCGGCCCCAGCACCGCGGACTCCAGCCACAAGGCCAGCAGCAAGGCCAGCGCTGCCAGAACCAGCAAGGCCACGACCCAGACGCCGGTTCCGCCGCCGAAGCCATTCTGGGCAAGCCCGAAACCAGCTGCTGACAGCAGGACCATCAGCAGCAGGGCTGTTTTAAATTTCCACGCCAGATTCATGGTGTCTTCCTCCGGACTGCGCTCATCTGCGTGAGCTCGGCGTTGAAATACTCAGGCGATGCTGAACAGCTTGGCGAAATTGGCGATATCAAGCACCTGCTTGACACTGCCCTTGACCCCGATCAGCGCCACGGATTTACCCGCGGTATTGGCCTTGTCCCGCAACATCAGCAACATCCCCAGCGCCGAGCTGTCGAGATAATCCACATCCGACAAATCGACGACGACTTCGCGGATCACGCCGTCCCCGAGGCAGGGTTCGTACTCGGCGCGAAATTCCCGATGGGTGTTGAAATCGAAGCGGCCTGCGAGCTTGACGATGGCCCTGCTCTGATCCCGTTTCAGACTCACCTGCATGATTGCTTTCCTTGTTTAATGACCATTTGGCGCAATTTATCGCCGAATTCCCCGCGACGCCACGTAAAACTGAGGTTATTGACCACTCACACCGCCGCCAGCACCCGGCGGGCCATTTCATCGAGCGGATAAACCTCTTCCACAGCACCAACGAGATAGGCTTCCCGCGGCATGCCATACACCACGCAGCTGGCTTCATCCTGGCCAAAAGTCCGGGCTCCGGCCTGACGCATCCGCAGTAAACCCTGAGCGCCATCCTTGCCCATGCCGGTCAGAATCACGCCCAACGCTTGCTTGCCCACCACGGCAGCAGCCGAGTCGAACAACACATCGACGGCGGGCCGATGCCGATTCACCGGCGGGGTTTTCTGCAATTCGGTACTCAAGCCCGAAGCACTCCGCTTGACCAGCAAATGCGAGTGACCCGGCGCGATATAAACAGTGCCTGCCTCCAGCCGCTCGTTCCCCTGGGATTCCAGCACCCGCGGTGCAACCAGACTGTCCAGGCGACGGGCGAAGGAGTGGGTGAAGGTTTCCGGCATGTGCTGCACGATCATGATCGGCGGGCAATCTGCCGGAATTCCGAGCAGGAATTGCTTGATCGCCTCGGTGCCGCCGGTGGAAGCCCCCACGAAAATGATCCGATTCACGCCGCCACTCCGTGCCGGCGCAGCAGTTCGGCTGGCCGTAGCCGTGCTGGCCGGAGTGGACAAAGGCGGCAGACGACGCAGGCGCGCACCTTTTGCTGCCCGCAATTTTTCCGTGAGTTCCTGGGCATACTCTTCCATGCTGGCCGCAGAATCCGCCCGCGGCTTGCCAGCGAAATCCACTGCGCCCAATTCCAGCGCCCGTAGCGTGGTTTCCGAACCGGCTTCCGTGAAAGCAGAAACCATCACCACCGGAGTCGGACGCAAGCGCATCAGCTTTTCCAGAAACTCCAGGCCGTCCATCTTCGGCATCTGGACATCCAGCGTCAGCACGTCCGGGTTCAGGGCCTTGATCATTTCCCGGGCGACAGCCGCATCCGGTGCTGCCCCGACCACCTCAAGGTCCGGGGCACTGTTGATGATTTCGGTCAATAACTTGCGCATCAGCGCCGAGTCATCCACCACGAGAACGCGTATCGTCATTAAATAATCAGCAATCCATCAGAAACCAGTCGGGATCTGCCTTGAAGCCCCAAAAGCTAGGCAAGGACAGACGACAATCAGGTAAACAACTCGACATCCCCAGCCACCGGTGCCTGCGTGAGCCGGGTTTTGTATTCCCGTTCCCGGTTGAACAGGGTGTCGTTGTGAA
>JBEBBF010000211.1:0-4953 GCA_041158545.1 Pseudomonadota bacterium
GTCAGCGAGGTCCAGCCGGTGTTCGGCGCAGCGCCATCGACGCCCTTGGTGCTGCGGGAGTCCAGGTTCAGCACCATCTTCAGGCCGCTGAGCGTCGCATCGGAAGACCAGGTGGCGCCGGTCTGCATCGGCGCGATGCCGGCGGTGTTCACCTGCAGCGGCTGCAGGTTGGCCGAGTCGATGGCGATGCCGTCGGAGGAGATGTAGCCGGTCAGCACGGCGCCGGCGCCGTTGATGATGTAGCCCGACTTGTCCATGTGGAACTGGCCGTTGCGGGTGTAATAGGTGGTGTCGTCGGTCAGGCTTTCCTGCAGCCGGAAGAAGCCGTTGCCGTTGATCGCCAGATCGAGGGGATTGTTGGAGACGGTCAGATTGCCCTGGGCAAACGACTGGGCGACGGTGGCGACATTGCCGCCCAGGCCGATCTGGTTCTGGCCGGTTCCGCCGAGCATTGCGGTGGCGAAGACGTCGGCGAACTGGGCGTTGGCGCCCTTGAAGCCCACCGTGCTGGCGTTGGCAATGTTGTTGCTGACCACATCCAGCCCTTTTGCCGCGCTGTTGAGGCCGCTCAAACCTTGTTGGAATGCCATGTTCTGCTCCTGAATCCTAGAAAACCTGTTTGACGTCGTTCAGTTCGAAATCGCCGACACCGGCAACTTCCACCTGAAATCCGCTGCTCCCCCGGGTAAGAGCAGATACCGTGCCAAGCTGCAATGCGGTGGCTTCGACGCTTTTGCCGGCGCTGGTGGCCTGGACGGCAATCTTGTAGGTACCAGCCGGCAAGGCCTTGCCGTCGCTGCCGACACCATCCCAAGTGAAGGCCACGTTGCCGGCCTTCTGGGCGCCCAGGGTTTCGGTGGCGACCGGCTTGCCGGTGGCGTCGCTGATCACCACGGTGACCTTGTCCGCATCCGCCGCCAGCGTCACGCCGCCGATGGCGCCACTGCTGCCCAGCGCCAGCTGCGTGCCCGGCACCAGGACCTGCTTGCCGATCAGGTTCGAGGCCTGCAGCGAAAGGGAGTCGTTGTAGGCGCCGAGCAGGGTCTTCATCGTGCTGTTCAGGCCTTCGATGCCGTTCAGCATGTTCATCTGCGCCAGCTGGCTGGTCATGTCGGCGTTGTCCATCGGCTTCAGCGGATCCTGGTTCTTGATCTGCGCCATGAACAGGGTCATGAAACGATCCTGCAGCTCCTGAGCGGTGGTGCCGCTGATTCCGGAGGTGCTGCTGGTGGTGGTCGTGGTGCCGGTGGTGCCGGTGACGGCGTTGGTGGTGCTCATGGTTCAGCTCCCGGTTACTGACCGATCTGCAGCGTGCGCAGCATCATGGTCTTGGCGGTATTCATCACTTCGACGTTGGTCTGGTAGGAACGGGACGCGGAAATCATGTTCACCATTTCCTCGACCACATCCACATTGGGCATCGAGACGTAGCCCTGCTCGTTGGCGGCAGGGTTCTTCGGGTCGTAAATCGTCCGCAGCGGCGCTGCGGAATCGACGATGGCGCGGACCTTGACCCCTTGCGACTGCTCGCCGGCCTCGCCCAGCGGCCTGGCTTCGAACACCACCTGCTTGGAGCGGTAGGGCTGGCCATTGGCGGAGACGACGCTGTCGGCGTTGGCCAGGTTGGAGGCGATGGTGTTCAGCCGCATCGACTGCGCGGTCATCGCGCTGCTGGAGACGTGGAAAACATTGAACAGGCTCATGGCTTACCCCTGGTTGCTGCTGACCGCAGTCCGCATGCCGTTGATCTTGTCGCCGATCAGCTTGGTCAGGATCTCGTAGTGCATCGAGTTCTCGCTGATCTGCGCCCGCTCCACATCCATATCCACGGTGTTGCCATCGACGGCCGACTGGGTCTCGCTGCGATAAAGCAGGTCCGGACGGCCAGCGGCGCCGCTGCCACCTTCCAGATGGCGGCCGGAGGTCCGGCTCAGTTCCAGACTGCCGCTGCCGCCGCCCCGCCCCGCCGTCGCCCGCTCCATCGCGGACTTGAAGTCGAAATCCCGCGCCTTGTAGTGCGGCGTGTCGGCATTGGCGATGTTGGACGCCAGAACCTGCTGCCGCTGGGCGCGCAGATCAATGGCGGCGTTGAACACTTCGAGTTTGCGGCTGAGGTTGGCTAGCATGCAGGGCTCCTTTTTCGGTTACCTAGCAGCAAGAGCCATGCCATCATTTTTACGGCGAAAGCAGCCGCTGGCGGATTCGGCCCGGCAAGACTTGCCGGTCGCGGCTATTGTCCGGCCCGGCTTTTCGGCACAATGCCGGCTATGCGCCGTTTGTCCCTCCCCTGCCTGTTGCTGCTCTCCGCGCCACTTTTCGCGGCCGACACCCAGGTCGCCCCAGGCGAAATCCTCGCCGCCGCCGAAACCCACGCCCTGCGTCAGGCCAGCCAGCCGGGTTTGCAGGTCCAGGTCAGCGCCGGCCCGCTCGACCCCCGCACCCATCTCCCCGCCTGCAGTCAGCCGCTGGAAGCCTATAGCGCCCCCGGCGCCCGGCCGTGGGGGAAGACGACGGTTGGCGTCCGTTGCAGCGCGCCGGTGCGCTGGAGCCTGTTTGTGCCGGTGCAGGTCCGGGTCAGCGGCAGTTACCTCAGCGCCGCCCGGCCGCTGGCACCCGGCCAGGTGCTGGGCGCCGACGATGTGCTGACCCAGTTCGGCGAACTGAGCGCCCTGCCCCAGGGCCTGCTCAACGATCCCGGCCAGGCCGTCGGCAAGACCTTGAAGAGCAATCTCGCCACCGGGCAGCCGCTACGCAGCGAGCAGTTGCAGGCCGCCTGGGCGATCCAGGCCGGGCAAAGCGTCCGGCTGATTTCCCGCGGCCCCGGCTTCAGCGTCAGCAATGAAGGCAAGGCCATCGGCAATGCCGTCGAGGGCCAGAACGTCCAGGTGCGGACCAGTAACGGCCAGATCGTCAGCGGCACCGCCCGAAATGGCGGCATTGTCGAAATAAATCTGTGACGGCCTATCAAGTTTCGCTTTTCCCTGCCGTCAAGCTGGATAAGCAGTCGATGAATGAAAGGGTCTACCGTGAAGATCACCAATAATCTGGGCATGCCGACAGGGGTCGGCTCCCCCCGCAGCGTGGCCCGTAGCCCTGCCGCCGCCAGTACCGGTGCGACTTCCTCCGCCGAGGTGCAACTGAGTTCCGCCGCCCATCTGCGCGGCAACAGCGAACAGATGCCGGTGGATGCGGCGCGCATCCAGGCCATCCGCCAGGCCATTGCCGAAGGGCGCTTTTCGATCAACGCCGGCGCCATCGCCGACGGCCTGCTGCAAACCGCCCGCGATCTGCTGAGCGGCCAGCCCGCCGCCTGATTCCGCGAAGATGAGCGATCTGCTGCTGTTGTTGCGCCGGGAACTGGAGCTGGTGGACGGCTTCGTCTCGCTGTTGCGCGAAGAACAGGACGCGCTGACCGCCGGCGACGGCGATGTACTGGCCGAAGTGGTGGCGCGCAAAGGCAAGGCTGCCGAACAGCTGGCGCTGGCAGACCGGCAACGGGCCGGCTGGTCGCAACGCCATGGTTTGCCGCCGGAGCTGCCGGCGCTGGCGCAATGGCTGGAGCGGCAAGGCCCGTCGCCGCTGCTGGATGCCTGGCGTGCGCTGATGCAGTCGGCCCGCGCGGCCAAGACCCTCAACGCCAGCAACGGCCTGCTGATCACGCAGCGGCTGAACAACACCCAGGAATCCCTGAATTCCCTGCTCGGCCAGCAGCGGCAGGCCACCAGCCTGTACGGCCGCAACGGTCAGACCAGCACGCTGACCGGCTCCCGCCTGATCGATTCCGCCTGACATGAAGGTGTATCTCGCCGGCCCGGATGTCTTCCGGCCGGACGTTGCAGCCTGGGCTGCGACCGCCCGTGAGTGCTGTCGCAGCCGTGGCCTGACGCCCCTGCTGCCGCTGGACGGCGTTGCCGACGGGGCTGCGGCCATCTTCCACGCCAACTGCGAACTGCTGCGGCAGGCGGATGCCGTCGTCGCCAATCTCAACCCTTTCCGCGGCCACGAGCCGGACTCCGGCACCTGTGTCGAGGTCGGCATGGCGCTGGCGCTCGGCAAGCCGGTGTTTGCCTACCTCGCCGACACCCGGCCGCTGGCGGCGCGGATTCCCCACCGCCTGGATGCGCAAGGGCTGTGGGATCAGCAGGGGCAATTGCTGGAAAACTTCGGGCTGCCGCTGAATCTGATGCTGGCGGTGCCGGTCAGCTGGGTGAGCGGCGACCTGGCGACGGCGCTGGACGCGCTGCTCGCCCGATTCAACGCCCGGCCGGCGGCGTAGTCGGCACGGCGGGTACCGGCAGGGCGCTGCCGGGTTGCGGCGGCACCGGCAGCGGTGCGACGGCTTCTGCTGGCGGCGCAAGCTGGGCCCCCTCCCGCACTTCCGTGGGTTCTTCCGGCAGGTTGGAGTCGATCAGGATCGTCACCCGCCGATTGCGCGCCCGCCCTTCCGGAGCGGTATTGGATTCCACCGGCCGCTGGTCGCCGTAGCCAATCGCGGTCAGCCGCGAGGCCATCACCCCGGCGTCGGCGAACAGCCGCAGCACCGTGGTCGCCCGCACGGCGGACAGTTCCCAGTTCGACGGGAATTGCGGGGTGTTGATCGGAATGTCGTCGGTGTGGCCTTCGATGGTGATCGGGAAATCGCTGCGGGCGATGACTTCGGCGATGGCGCGCAGCGCATTGACGGACGCGGCCTCCAGCCGGGCCTGACCGGGGGAGAACAGGATGCTGTCGTTGATTTCGATGCTGACGCCGCGGCTGGTTTCCAGCACCTTGACCTTGCCCTGGCTGACCAGCGGCGCCAGCACGTCCTTGATTTCCTGGGCGACGTTGCGCATCTTGTTGCGCTGCTGTTCCTTCTGCACGTCGGTGGCCCGGTCCGGGCGTCCGACCGGCTTGGGCATCGCCACGGTGCTGCCCTGGGTCACCAGGATGATCTGGCCGCCCTGGGCACCG
>JBEBBF010000212.1:0-5895 GCA_041158545.1 Pseudomonadota bacterium
ACCCGGCCGTCCTGGGTCAGTACCAGCAGGCCGGTGGAGTCGATGTCCAGCCGCCCGGCGGGCGCGATGCCCTTCAGATGCACCGGCTTGAAGCCCGGCCCTGCGGCTTCGGCCCACTGGCTCTCGGCATTGATCAGGCTGATCGCCGGCTCGCAGCCCGGTTCCGGTTGCCCGGAAACGTAGCCGACCGGCTTGTGCAGCAGGATCGTGACCTGCCGCGCCTGGGTGTGCTGGGCCAGTTCCGCCAGCGTGATCACCGCATCCGGCGCCGCCCGCGTCCCCAGCTGGCTCACCCGTTGTCCATTGACGAACACCAGCCCCTTTTCGATGAAGGCGTCGGCTTCGCGGCGGGAGCAGAGGCCACGTTCGGCCATCAGCTTGGCGATGCGGACACCGGCGTTGCCCTCGGCATCGGCCGGTTTCAGCGGCGCGGTATCGCGGGGGGCGGGCTGGTGCGGCGCCTGCTGCGGAGCCGGAGCCGGCTCGACATGGCGGGGCTCGCTGCGGTGTTCGCCACGGTGTTCGCTGCGGTGTTCAGCGGCCGGCGCACGGGAGTCGGCACCCGTCGGCCGGCCTTCGCTGAAACGGCGCGGTTCGCGGAAATCGCGGGAGTCCCGGGACTCCCCTTCCTCGCGGTAGCGGCGCTCGGGGCGCGGACCGGGGCGGAAATCGCTCCGCTCGCCCTGGCGTTCCCGGTCGGCGCCGTAAGCGGGACGGCGTTCCTCACTACGGGGATAAGCGTCATCCCGCGGTTTGCGTTCATCGCGGCGCTCAAAAGTGCGTTCGCCGTCGCGGCGTTCTGCAAAATTGCTGCGCTCGCCGGAACGGGGACGGGGCGCATCGCTGCGCTCGCCGAAACGGCCGCCCTGGGGACGGTCGCTGCGCTCGTCACCCCGTTCACCACGGAAGGCTTCCCGACGCTCGTCGCGCCGATCATCCCGGCCATAGCCCCGTTCGCCACCACTCCGCTCTTCGCGGAAATCCGGCCGGGGGCCACGGCGTTCGCCACGCGGAGCATCGTCATCGCCAAAGCGGGGACGGGCGCCGTACTCGGGCCGCGGCGGCTTGCCAAAACGCGGCCGATCTTCGCCTTCCGGACGATCCCGGCGCGGACCGAAGGAACGGCCTTCACCTTCCGGGCGATCCCGACGCGGACCAAAGGAGCGACCTTCACCTTCCGGACGATCCCGACGCGGGCCGAAGGAACGACCTTCGCCCTCCGGACGATCCCGGCGCGGGCCGAAGGAGCGGCCTTCGCCTTCCGGGCGATCACGGCGCGGACCAAAGGAGCGACCTTCGCCTTCCGGACGATCCCGACGCGGGCCGAAGGAGCGGCCTTCGCCTTCCGGGCGATCCCGGCGCGGGCCGAAGGAACGACCTTCACCCTCCGGACGATCCCGGCGCGGACCGAAGGAGCGGCCTTCGCCTTCCGGACGATCCCGGCGCGGGCCGAAGGACTTGCCTTCGCCTTCCGGACGATCCCGGCGCGGGCCGAAGGAACGGCCTTCGCCTTCCGGACGATCACGACGCGGACCGAAGGAGCGGCCTTCGCCTTCCGGACGATCCCGGCGCGGGCCGAAGGACTTGCCTTCGCCCTGCGGCCGGCGATCCGGGCCGGAACGGGGCTTTTCCCCGGCCGGTTTGGGCGAGCGGAAAGCCGGCTTGCCGCCGCCTTCCCCGGTCGCCGCCGGCTCGGGCTTGTATTTGGAGGGACGCACCCCAGGGCGCAAGGGACGGTTGGGATTACGGCTGACGGGCTTGTCGGCAGCCGGCCGGGCGTCGCGCAGGCGCAGGGTCTTGCGGGGGGCGTCGTCACTCATGTTCAGCGTACCGCCAGCAGTTCGACTTCGAAGACCAGCGTGGCATTCGGCGGAATCACGCCGCCGGCGCCGCGGGCGCCGTAGCCCAGTTCCGGCGGAATCGTCAGCTTGCGGACGCCACCGACCTGCATGCCCTGGACGCCTTCGTCCCAGCCGCGGATCACATGGCCGCGGCCCAGCGGGAAGGCGAAGGGATCGTCGCGATCCTTGCTGGAGTCGAATTTCTTGCCGGTGGTCAGCCAGCCGGTGTAATGCACGGTGACGTACTGGCCGGCCTGGGCGGTGTCGCCGGTGCCGACGACAATATCCTCGATGACGAGACTGGACATGGGGTTTCCCGAAGTGGAGTTGATGCGAGGGCCGACGCAGCAGTAGGGCGCCGGACAATCCCGCCAGCGGGGGCGGGAGAAGGAAAGCCCGCTAGTTTACTCGACAAGCCTTTGACTTACAAAGGGCTATCGGTATAATGCGCGGTTCTTCAAACAAGCAACTCCCTGGAGTCCAACATGTATGCGGTCGTAAAAACCGGTGGCAAGCAGTATCGCGTGACCGCCGGCCAAAAACTTAAAGTAGAACAGATACCGGCAGACGTTGGCGCAACGATCACTCTGGACCAGATCCTCATGGTAGGTGAAGGTGAGTCGGTGAAGGTTGGCGCCCCGCTGGTAGCTGGCGCGTCCATCACCGCCACCGTGGTGTCCCATGGTCGTCACGACAAGGTCAAGATCTTCAAGATGCGTCGGCGCAAGCACTACCAAAAGCATCAAGGTCATCGTCAAAACTACACGGAACTCCGCATCGACGGAATTTCCGCCTAATTTTTAAGGGGCAGACAGCATGGCACACAAAAAAGCTGGCGGTAGTTCCCGTAACGGCCGCGACTCAGAATCCAAACGACTGGGCGTGAAGCGCTACGGCGGTCAATTCGTTCTGGCCGGCAACATCATCGTGCGTCAGCGTGGCACCCAGTTCCACGCCGGCGAAGGCGTGGGCATTGGCAAGGATCACACCCTGTTCGCACTGGTGGACGGCACGGTGTCGTTCGCCGTCAAGGGCGCCAAGAACCGTCGCACGGTCAGCATCCAGGCCGCCGAATAATTCGGTCGCTGCCTGTTTCGCACAAAGCCCTATCTGCGCGATAGGGCTTTTGTTTTTTCCGGGCCGGCTTTTTGCCCGACCCGGCGTATCACTCAGAGGTAATCCAGGATGAAATTCATCGACGAGGCCAAAATTTATGTCCATGCCGGCGATGGCGGCAATGGTGCCGCCTCGTTCCGCCGGGAAAAATACATTCCCAAGGGCGGACCGGACGGCGGCGACGGCGGGCGCGGCGGCAGCATCTA
The DNA here is from genome assembly GCA_041158545.1 of Pseudomonadota bacterium. GTDB lineage: Bacteria > Pseudomonadota > Gammaproteobacteria > Burkholderiales > Rhodocyclaceae > JBEBBF01. The sequence continues at coordinate 3,164 of JBEBBF010000212.1, forward strand.
TGTCGTGGCCGACCGTAACATCAACACCCTGGTGGATTACCGCTACACCCGCAAATTCCTCGCCCAGCGCGGGGAAAACGGCCGGGGTTCCGACTGCTACGGGGCAGCCGGCGAGGACATCACGCTGCGGATGCCGGTAGGTACGGTGATTTCCGACCTCAACACCGAGACCGTCATGGCCGATCTGGACCACGACGGCAAGCGGGTGCTGCTGGCCCGCGGCGGCCAGGGTGGCCTGGGCAATCTGCACTTCAAGTCCAGCGTCAATCGCGCCCCGCGTCAGCACACCAAGGGCCAGCAGGGCGAGGAATTCGAGCTGAAGCTGGAGCTGAGGGTGCTGGCCGACGTCGGCCTGCTCGGTCTGCCCAACGCCGGTAAGAGCACGCTGATCCGCGCCATTTCCGCCGCCCGCCCCAAGGTTGCCGACTATCCCTTCACGACGCTGCATCCGAACCTGGGCGTGGTCCGGGTCGATGACAACAAGAGCTTCGTCGTCGCCGACGTCCCCGGCCTGATCGAAGGTGCCGCCGATGGCGCCGGCCTGGGCATCCGCTTCCTGAAGCACCTGCAGCGCACCCGCATCCTGCTGCATCTGGTCGATCTGGCGCCGTTCGATCCGGACGCCGACCCGGTGCGCGACGCGCTGGCCATCGTCGGCGAGCTGGAGAAATACAGCCCGGAACTCGCCGCCAAGCCGCGCTGGCTGGTGCTGAACAAGCTGGATCTGTTGCCGGACGAGGAAAAGGCGGAAAAAGTCGCCGATTTTCTCGCTGCTTACCGGGCCGCCAGCGGCTACGACGGCCCGCATTTCGCGATTGCCGCGATCAGCGGCAACGGCTGTCGCGAACTGACATTTGCCGTACACTCCGCCCTCGAAACGCTGGCCCCGCCCCCGCTTCCGCCGGAAGAGGAGGAAGGCAGCGACGTTCCCGATCCCGCCAGTTTCGACGGCGAAGAAGAGTGAGTTTTCCCGCATGACGACAACCGAAACCCGCCTGGCCGGCGCCCAGCGTCTGGTCGTCAAGGTCGGCTCCGCCCTGGTCACCAACAACGGCGCCGGCATCGATCTGCACGCCATCAGCGAATGGGCCCGGCAAATCGCCGCGCTGCGCGCTGCCGGCAACGAAGTGCTGCTGGTTTCCTCCGGCGCCATCGCCTGCGGCATGCAGCGGCTGGGCTGGCTGCGCCGGCCCAACGCGGTGCATGAGCTGCAGGCCGCCGCCGCCGTCGGCCAGATGGGGCTGGCCCAGGTTTATGAAGCGGCCTTCGGCAAGCACAAGGTGCTGACCGCCCAGGTGCTGCTGACCCACGACGACCTGGCCGACCGCACCCGTTACCTCAACGCCCGCTCGACGCTGACAACGCTGATGAGCCTGGGCGTGGTGCCGATCATCAACGAGAACGACACGGTGGTCACCGACGAAATCAAGTTCGGCGACAACGACACGCTGGGCGCGCTGGTCGCCAACCTGGTCGACGCCGATGCGCTGATGATCCTGACCGACCAGGCCGGCCTGTTCACCGCCGACCCGCGCAAGGACCCGGAAGCCCGCCTGATCGCCGAAGCCGTGGCCGGCGACGAAAGCCTGGAAGGCATGGCCGGCGGTGCCGGCAGCAGCCTGGGCAAGGGCGGCATGATCACCAAGGTGCTGGCCGCCAAGCGGGCCGCCCGCAGCGGCGCCCACACCGTCATCGCCAGCGGCCGCGAGCCGAACGTCATCACCCGTCTGGCCGAAGGTCAGGCCATCGGCACGCTGCTGGTCGCCGAGACCCCGCCGCTGGCCGCCCGCAAGCAATGGCTGGCGGATCACCTGCAGCTGGCCGGGCAGATCCGCCTCGACAGCGGCGCGGTGCTGGCGCTGCAGGACGGCCGCAGCCTGCTGCCGATAGGTGTGACCGAAGTCCGTGGTGAATTCGTCCGCGGCGCGGCGATTGCCTGCCTGGACCAGGACGGCCGGGAAATCGCCCGCGGCCTCAGCAACTACGGCAGCAACGAAGCCCGGCTGATCGCCCGCAAGGCGAGCTATGAAATCGAGGGCATCCTCGGCTACATCGACGAACCGGAACTGATCCACCGCGACAATCTGGTGCTGTTGTAAGCCGATATTCCCCAGCGCGCCCGTAGCGGGCGTGGACGCAAAAAGGGCCGGAGATCCGGCCCTTTTTCAATTCAGCGACCGCCTGGCTCAGTCGGCGCGGAATTTCTCGTGGCAGCCCTTGCAGGTTTCGCCGGTCTTGACGAACTGGGCCTTCAGCGCGGCGGCGTCGCCCGTGGCGGCGACCTTGGCTAGCTCGTTGGCTTCGAAATTGAAAGCCTTGGCCACCTTGCCCACGTTTTCCTTGTCGGTGAACAGCTCCGGCTTGACCCGGGTCTTCTGGCCGCCGACGTCCTTGTCGCTGCCTTCGACGTAGAGGGCGCCCATGCCGGAATTGGCCACGCCCTGGATCGCCAGCGCCGCATTCAGGGCCTGATCCTTGTTGAAGCTGGCCGGGTTATCGACCAGCATGCCCTTCAGCTTGCCCATGTTCCAGGCCATGAAGCTGTAGCCGGCCTTGCGGAACTTGATGGCGTCTTCCGGCTTGAGGCCACCCTGTTGTGCCAGGGCGGTGCCGGCTACGGCGGTGAGCAGTGCGGCGATGAGGATTTTTTTCATGGATTCTTCTCCGTCGAGTGGTGTTGGGCAGCAGGCTGATTCCTGCCACGGCCGCATTATAGCCAGAGCTTTTTTGAT
>JBEBBF010000213.1:0-8195 GCA_041158545.1 Pseudomonadota bacterium
CGCCGCCGATCAATTCGTAAGGGGTCGCCTTTTCGGCTTTTTCGTTGTCTGTTTCGTGGCTGTTTTCACTCATCGTGCTCTCCTGATTCCAGTTTTCATGGCGGCGCGGATCATACTCCGGCGACTCAGCGCTGCCATTGCGTTTGCGCAAAATCCAGCATCGCCATCCAGTCACCGAGGTCCAGATCGTGGTCCTTGTCCGCCTGGCGCTGTTGCAGCCGGCCGGGACCATCCGGAAACAGCGCATAGACCGGCTGCGCCGCCGCCACCGCCCGTGCCGCCAGTTCCGGCGACGCCCAGGTATCACGACGGCCGACCGAATCCAGCAGCGGCCGTGGCGCCAGCAGCGCCAGCAGGCCGTGCTGGTCCAGTGGCAGCCGCTCCGGCGCCGCGGCAAAGCCGGCGTAGGCCGGGGTGAACCAGTGGGGAAAGTGGTGGGTGATGCTGGCGATGCGCTCCTGCGGCCGCAGCCGCGCCGGTGTGCTGCCCCCGGTCCCCGACTGGTGCGGCACGACCAGGCTGACCCGGCTGTCGCTGGCCGCCGCCAGCAAGGCCGCCTTGGCAAAGCGCGACCAGCCGGTCAGCGCCAGCCGCTGCGGGTCGATCTCCGGCAGCGTCACCAGGAAATCCAGCGCCCGCTGCAGCCCCCAGGCCCAGACGGCCAGCGCGCCCCAGGGCGCCGCCGGGTCCGCCGCCTGCGGCCACTGGGCGCGCAGCCCGTCTGCCGCGTCGGGCTGGTCCGGCTCCAGATCATCGACGGCGAAACTCGCCAGCGCCTGGCCGCGGGCCAGCACCGCCGCCACCGGCCAATGCGCCTGCCAGCTGCCGCGCACCGGCTCGTCGGCGACGCAACCGGGATGCACATGCTGCCGCGGCTGCCGGGTCAGCCGCGGGTCGGGCAGCAGCGTGGTGTTGCCGCATTTGTTGATCCCCAGCCACAACGGCACCGGCCCGTCCGCGGCCGCCGCCGGCAGGAACAGCGCCAGCAGCAAGGTCCGCCGCCCTTCCCCCGGCAACAGCAAAGTTAGCGCCCACTCCTGATAACGGGCGCCGGGCAGCGGCAGATCGGCGATTTCCTGGCGCAGCACGGCGCTGAAGGGCACCGGCGGCGGCATCCGGCCGTAGATGTGGGTTTGCAGCAGGTCCAGCAGCTGCGGCCGCTGGCGATACCAACTGACCGGACCGCTGATCCGGCTGCCATCCGGCTGGCGCAGCAAGTCGGGAAGCGCCAGCGGATCAGGGCTGGCGACGGGAGCGGCGAACCGTGGCGCGTTGGTCTGCGCAAGACCGGTCCCGCTCCAGAAAGACAGCAGGCCGAGCAACAGCAGGACGCAACGGCAAAGTCGCAGCACTGACGTCCCGGCGAAGGTGCGGGTCCAGCGCCAGAAACCACGCCGCAAGCCGCCCCACGCCACGCCCGGCGCGGACTCGGCGGCGGTGCAGGGCGACGCGGCGGGCATCCCGGTACGGCTCAGCGCCCGCGGTTCCGCGGCGGCGTCTTGCCCCGGCTTCCGGCCGGATGCGGGGCGGCATTCCGCACCGGCGCTGCGCCGGGACGCGGAGCAGCAGCATTCCGCGCCGGCGCCGGACCGGGCCGTGGGGCGCGCGGCGAAACCGTTGCTGACGTCCGGCCGCTGCGACCTTCCCGACCTTCCCGACCTTCCCGACCTTCCCGACCTTCCCGCTGCGGCCGCGGGTTGTGGCCGGCATTCGGGCCGGCCTGTTCCCGTTTGGCCCGCTGGACCGCGGCGGCGGCTTTTTCCCCGGTGCCGGGTGGTTGCCAGGCGGGGATCAGGTGGCGTTTGCCGTTACCGATCAGATCGGCGCGGCCCATGTCCTTCAGGGCTTCCCGCAGCAGCGGCCAGTTTTCCGGGTCGTGGTAGCGGAGGAAGGCTTTCTGCAGCTTGCGTTGGAGGCCACCGCGGATGACTTCGACGCTTTCGCTGGCGCGGCCGACCCGTTTCAGCGGATTGCGGCCGCTGTGATACATCGTGGTTGCCAGCGCCATCGGCGTCGGCAGGAAGGTCTGGACCTGGTCGAGGCGGAAGTTGTTCTGCTTCAGCCACAGCGCCAGATGCAGCATGTCCTCATCGCGGGTGCCGGGGTGGGCGGCGATGAAGTAGGGAATCAGGTATTGCTCCTTGCCGGCTTCCCGGGAGAAGCGTTCGAACAGCTGCTTGAAGCGGTCGTAGCTGCCGATGCCGGGCTTCATCATTTTCGATAGCGGCCCGGCTTCGGTGTGTTCCGGGGCGATCTTCAGGTAGCCGCCGACATGGTGGGTCACCAGTTCCTTGATGTAGTCCGGCGAGCGGACCGCCAGGTCGTAGCGCAGGCCGGAGCCGATCAGCACCTTCTTGACCCCCGGCAGCGTCCGCGCCTTGCGGTAGAGCTGAATCAGCGGCCCGTGGTCGGTGCCCATGTTTTCGCAGATGTCGGGATAGACGCAGGAGAGGCGGCGGCAGGCGGCTTCAATCGCCGGGTCCTTGCAGGTCAGGTGCCACATGTTGGCGGTCGGCCCGCCCAGATCGGAGACGATGCCGGTGAAACCGGGCGTCTTGTCGCGCATTTCGCCGATTTCCCGCAGCACCGAGTCTTCCGAACGGCTCTGGATGATGCGGCCTTCGTGTTCGGTGATCGAGCAGAAGGTGCAGCCGCCGAAGCAGCCGCGCATGATGTTCACCGAGAAACGGATCATTTCCCAGGCGGGAATCTTCGCATCGCCGTAGGCCGGATGCGGCCGGCGGGCGTAGGGCAGTTCATAGACCCGGTCCAGCTCTTCGGTGCTCAGCGGCTGCGGCGGCGGGTTGAGCCAGACATCCCGCTCGCCGTGGGCCTGGACCAGGCAGCGGGCGTTGCCGGGGTTGGATTCGAGATGGAAGGTCCGGGAGGCGTGGGCGTAGAGCACCGGGTCGTCCTTGACCTGCTCGTAGGCGGGCAGCCGGATGACGCTGTGCGCCCGTTGCGCCCGTCGGCTGGCCAGACGCTCGCTGCGCGGCAGCAGCCGGACCGGCTGGGCGGCGCCGGGCGGGGTGGCGGGCGCCGCGGCGGACTCCGCGCCCATGGCGTAGGGGTCCGGGTGCGGCGTGACCGGGCCCGGGGTATCGACGCTGGTCGAATCCACTTCCTGCCAGTCGGCGCCCGGTCGCCAGCCGCGGGAGACCATGAAGGCGGTGCCGCGCAGGTCGCGGATCGTCGCCATGGCTTCGCCCTTGGCCAGCCGATGCGCCAGCTCGACCACCGCCCGCTCGGCGTTGCCGAACAGCAGCAGGTCGGCCTTGGAATCGGGCAGCACCGAGCGGCGGACCTTGTCCGACCAGTAGTCGTAATGGGCGATGCGGCGCAGGCTGGCTTCGATGGAACCGATGACGACATGGCTGTCGGGGAAGGCTTCCCGGCAGCGCTGGGCATACACCACCACCGCCCGGTCCGGCCGCTTGTCCGGCTCGCCGTTGGGGGTGTAGGCGTCGTCGGAGCGGATCTTGCGGTCGGAGGTGTAGCGATTGACCATCGAATCCATGTTGCCGGCGGTGACGCCGTAGAACAGCTTGGGCTTGCCCAGCCGGCGGAAATCCGCGGCAGAGCACCAGTCGGGCTGGCTGATGATCCCGACCCGGAAGCCCTGGGCTTCGAGCAGGCGGCCGATCAGCGCCATGCCGAAGCTGGGGTGGTCGATGTAGGCGTCGCCGGTGACGAGGATCACGTCGCAGCTGTCCCAGCCGAGTTGCTGCATTTCTTCCCGCGACATCGGCAGGAAGGGCGCCGGGCCAAAGCGGTGCGCCCAGAACTTGCGCCAGGAGAACAGGGCTTTGGGCGGCGAGGGCGGGGTCAGTCCGGAGCTGGGAAGGGTCATGGCGGTGCAGTTCGAGGCGTGGAACGTGGCTGAAGCAGGGGCAGGAGCTGGCGAGTTCGGGCGAATTGGCGCGGATTGGTCCGAATCAGGGCTTAGCGGCGCTTCTTGCGCGGCGCCTCGCCACGGCGGCCGGACGACGAAGGGGCGCCATTTTGCCAGTCCGGCGGCACAGCGAGCACGAAATCGATCTTGTTGGTTTCCAGATCGGCACGGACCAGCCGGACCCGCAGCCGGTCGCCGAGGCGGAAACGCTTGCCGGTGCGCTCGCCCAGCATTTCGTGCTTGACGTTGTCGAAGCGGAAGTAGTCCTCGCCCAGTTCCGAAACATGGACCAGCCCTTCGACATAGACCTGATCGAGGGCGACGAACACGCCGAAGGCGGTGACCGCGGCGATGGTGCCGTCGAACTCTTCGCCGATCCGGCCGCGCATGTAGTAGCACTTCAGCCAGTTTTCGACGTCGCGGGTGGCTTCGTCGGCGCGGCGCTCGGTGCCGGAGCAGTGCAGGCCGATCTGTTCCCAGTCGCCCGGCTTGTAGCGTTCGCCAGCGAGGACCGCCTTGATCGCCCGATGCACCAGCAGGTCCGGGTAGCGCCGGATCGGCGAGGTGAAGTGGGTGTAGTGCTCGTAGGCCAGGCCGAAGTGGCCGACATTGTCCGGGCTGTACATCGCCTGCTTCAGCGAGCGCAGCATCACGGTCTGCAGCAGTTGGGCGTCCGGCCGGGTTTTGATTTTTTCCAGCAGCCGGGCGTAGTCCTTGGCCTTGGGCGCGTCGCCCCCGCTCAGGTCCAGCCCGAGTTCGCCGAGGAATTGTCGGAGGTTCTGCAGCTTTTCCTCGCTCGGCCCCTGGTGAATCCGGTAGAGACAGGGCTGTTCGTGATGGGCGAGGAAGTCGGAGGCGCAGACGTTGGCCGCCAGCATGCATTCCTCGATCAGGCGATGGGCGTCGTTGCGGATGACCGGGACGATGTTGTCGATCTTGCCCTGTTCGTTGAACAGCATCTGGGTTTCCACCGTTTCAAAATCGATGGCGCCCCGCTTGCTCCGCGCCTTGGCCAACGCCTGGAACAGTGTGTAGAGCTGCTGCAGATGCGGCAGCAGCGGCGCCTGTTCTTCCGGCGGCTGGGCGTCGCCGGACAGCCAATGCCAGACCTGGGTGTAGGTCAGCCGGGCGTGGGAGTGGAAAACGGCCGGGTAGAACCGGTATTGCTTGATGTTGCCAGCCAGCGTGATCGTCATGTCGCAGACCATCGCCAGACGATCCACCTGCGGATTCAGCGAGCAGATGCCGTTGGAGAGCTTTTCCGGCAGCATCGGGATCACCCGCCGCGGGAAATAAACCGAGTTGCCCCGCTCCATCGCCTCCTTGTCCAGCGCCATGCCGGGTTTGACGTAGTGGGAAACGTCGGCAATCGCCACCACCAGCCGCCAGCCGCGGCCCTGCTTTTCGCAATACACCGCATCGTCGAAGTCGCGGGCGGTTTCGCCGTCGATGGTCACCAGCGGCAGGTGGCGCAGGTCTTCCCGCCCCTTCAGTTCCGACTTCTTGACCTTGTCCTGCAGCTTGCGGTTTTCTTCCTGCGCCTCCTTCGAGAACTCGAAGGGCAGGTCGTGCTTGCGCAGCGCAATTTCGATTTCCATGCCGGGATCGGCGTAATTGCCGAGCACATCGACGATCCGGCCGATCGGTTGGGCGTATTTGCTGGGCTGCTCGATGATGTCGACCATCACCACCTGGCCGGAGGCCGGTTTCTGCTTGGATTTCTTCTCGTGGGGAATAATGATGTCCTGCGACAGCCGGCGGTTTTCCGGAACGACGAAAACCACGCCGTGCTCGATGAACACCCGCCCGACCACCTGGGTGTTGGCGCGGGCGGTGACTTCGACAATCGCGCCTTCCATCCGCCCCTTGCGGTCCAGCCCGACCTGGCGCACCAGCACCCGGTCACCGTGCAGCACCTTGTCCATCTGGCGCTGCTCGAGAAAGATGTCCTGGCCGCCGTCGTCCGGCTTCAGGAAACCATAGCCGTCCGGGTGGCCTTCGACCTTGCCGGGAATCAGGCTGGCCCGCTCCGGCAGGATGTAAGCGTTTTTGCGGTTGCGCAGCACCTGCCCTTCCCGCTCCATCGCCCCCAGGCGACGGTCAAAGGCGTACATCTCGTCCTTGCTCACATCAAGGAGCGCCGCCAGTTGATCCAGGCTGACCGGCTTGCCCGCCGTCGCCAGGGTCTGCAGCACATATTCCCGCGACGGCAGCGGCATTTCGTAGCTGGCCGCTTCCCGTTCGAAATACGGATCCTGCTGACGAATCTTGCTTATTTTCTTACTTGACACTTTGAAATGATCCTCTATAATTCTTGTCTATTCGACGCCTGCCCAGGTGGCGGAATTGGTAGACGCACTAGTTTCAGGTACTAGCGGGTAACTCCGTGGAGGTTCGAGTCCTCTTCTGGGCACCAAGGTTTCAGGAAAAGCCAGCGCAAGCTGGCTTTTTTCTTTTGGGTTTGCGGAAGTTCAGCGTGCTGCTTTGCTTCCCGAGGGTTCTCTGCAACCGCAGCAATGCGGCTGAATCCGACAGGGGCTTGGAGCGGCTTTACGATCCAGGGGTTTCCCGTTCGCCCTGCGGTGACATTCCGGGCAGCCCATGCAGCTGCCGAGCCGTAGAAGGCGGAATCAAACGAGATAGGTGCAGGCAATAATTGCCTATTGCAGAACGTCACGGGCGGCGATGATACCAGCCGACAAGCAACAGGCGAAAAAAAACGGGGGCAGTTTCGCCCCCGTCTGCTGCGATGACCGTATTGGAACTCAGCGGAAAATGATGACGTCCTGATTGCTGTCATCCGCCTTGCGCCCCAGGCCGCCCCCCTCCCTGTCGCCCAGATCAATCCCGGCAAATTGCTCGTCAATCTGACGCGCAACATCCAGACCCAGACTCTTGGAAGCCTCTGAAACCACCCGGCCGCGGTTCATGACCACGCGACCACCCCGTGATCCGAGCAATTTGGTGTCCTGACCACTGCCCATCGCCGAGAATGCCGCCTTGACCTGATAGTTCTTGGTATTGATCAGACTGAATTCTCCGACCAGTTCCAGACTGAGGGTGTGAGACACGGTGTCCGTCCGATCAATCGGATTGGCTTCCTGGCGGAACTCGATACTGTTGATCGCGCCGAACAGCACATAGTCAGCACCGGGAAACATGCCTTTCTTGATCCGGGCAATCACGTTGTAGAGCTTGTCCGTATCCTTGGCATCGGTCAGCGGAATCCCCTGAACGATCTGGTACCGCCGGGACTTGATCATCTCGCCCTTGATGTCCGCGGTGAATTTCCGGAATTCGCCCCGTTCAATGTAACTGTAAGTCCCTTCCACCGAAGCGTAATTGGCTTCGGAACGGGCACTGAGCGAACCGCTGCTGCGCCGGCTGTAAGACTCATCCGAATCCCGCTCGCTTTCACGCCCAGAAGCCCGCAGTGAAGAACGCTCCGAGGCTGCGACCACCTTGAAATACTCCCGAACCCGTTCCTCGTAGGCCAGATCGGTCACGGCAACCTTGGGTGGCGCCGCATGCAGCGAACCGAGTAGACCGCCCAGCAGGCAGGTCATCACTAGAAGCTGTTTCCAAAATTTATGCATGGCTATCATCCACTCCGGCTGACTGGCCGGCTGCACTGCCGGCCAGTCTCAACCTGTTAGCGCTTGGTGCTCTTGGTGATTTCCTTTTCCTCGGACCACTCGGAAATCCCGGTCTCGATTTCGATCAGTTGCAGGCTCAGCTTGTAATAAACATGCTTGGTATCAGCGCTCTTTTTGATGATCGAGTTGATGCTGCCGTCCAACCGATACTTGGCGCCCTGCATCTTGCCGACCTTCACAGACTTGCTCTTGTCGTAGAGCCCGCTTTGGGATTGACGCTTCAGTTCATCAACCTGATTCTGCATGGACTCCCCATCGACGGCATAGCGCACCCCATTTTTCTGCAACTGGGTCCGGATGGTGTCGGTGATCATCGTGGTGTCGAAGTACTCGCTGGTCTTGTTCTTGACCGGCGAAGCCATCAGCAGCTCGCGCTTGCGGATCAGGTCCTGAATGATCGGGTGCTGGATCAGCGACTGGGTCATTTTCTCCGCCATGACTTGAATGTCGGTAGAACCCAGATCGGTAGTCACCGTCTCGACAGCCTTGGGATCGGTGTAAGTCACATTGCCGCCCGTGGTCGGCGAAGAAGTGGAAACACAGGCGGAGAGCAGCAGGGTGGCCAGAGCCGACAAGGCCAGACCGGCAGGACGAGATGCGGTGAAGCGGTTTTTCATGGTGAGCTCCTGGAGGAAGAAAAATTTCTG
>JBEBBF010000214.1:0-2609 GCA_041158545.1 Pseudomonadota bacterium
TCGCCCCGCCTCAGTCAGCAACTGGCACAGGTACTCGCCGCGCTGGAGATTCTGCCGCTTGAAGTACCGATGGAGACAAGCTACGGCAAGGTGCGCCTCGCTCTCGAACAAGCCGGCACCCCCATCGGCCCCAACGATCTCTTTATTGCGGCCCATGCCCTCACCCTGGACATGACCCTCGTCACCAACAACACCCGTGAATTCCAGCGTGTTCCCGGCTTAAAGCTGGAGAACTGGCTGGACTGACTGCCATCAACCTCGAAAAACTCGAACAAAACCTGTGGACCGCCGCCAAAATCCTCGACCGCATGAGCCTGACCCCGGACTACCCCGAGTTCCTGACGCTGCCGCTGTATGAGGCGATGGCGTAAGGAAACCGGCACCTCGCAGGCAGTGCTTGTATAAAAAACGGCGCCCGGAACAATCCGGGCGCCGTTTTCATTCCGGCTGCAGACAATGACGCTCAGCGATAACCCTGCTTCCGCAGTTCTCCCGCCGTAATCCGAACCATTTGGCCGTTCTGGTTGCTGACGATGACCGCAGTATTCGTTTTCACCGCCAGTTCGCGAGCAGATTGCGCCGCCCGCTGCATGGCAGCCAGCGAGCCAATCAGACTTTTGTCTTTCGCCAGGTTCAAATCTTTGGTCATCGTGCCTCTCCCCAATCCATCAACACCGGACTTTCCGCACTATTGTCGTACAAAGCCCACGCATCCACCAACTGGCGGTATTTCTCCTGGAAATTCTTCAGACCACTTGCAAAGCGTCGGCAGATGACCTCAACAGGAATATCGTGACCACCTTGTCGGACCCGCTCGGCAACACGGGCAATGGCGTTCTCCGCTGAAGGCAGGCTCAGGAAATACAAGCTGACGTGGTAACCCGACGCACGCCACACGGGAATTTGGCGCGCATAGTTCTGACTCGAAAGGGTCGTCTCAAACGCGAAGCTCTGCCGGGCTGCAACGGACGAGCCGATTTCCCGAAGCATCAACCGCCCTGCTTTGATCGCCATGCGCTCAGGGGCAAAGGGTGACAAACCTGCCGCGATCAAATCCGCGTTGATGAAATGCAGGCATTGCGCTTCCTCCGGTAGAAAGGCCTGGGCAAAAGTCGTCTTACCCGCACCATTTGGCCCGGCGATGATAATGATCCGCGGTGCGAACATCCTCCGGACTCCGATTATTGCCGCGGGGGAAAGAAACCATCGCGAACCCGCCACACCGCAGCGGCATCCAGCTTCTCGCCGGTAAACACGATCTGCCGGCTCTGTTTGTCTTCCCGACCTTTGAGGTAGCGCGTCACATTCATCCAGCGGATGGTTTGCTCGTTCCGAACTTCGTCTGTCTGACGAATGACCAGATAGACATCCACCGGCTGGCTCACCCAGTAGTCCAGATGGCGCTCATCCCTCACGTCGAAGATTTCACGACCGTCCCTCTGGCGGGTACGCAAATAGGAGTTGCCACTCTTCAACTGGATGTAGATGCGCCGGCCGCTGGGCTTGCCGTCCTTGTCCTTGAATTCCACCTCGCCATCGATACCGTAATCGAACATCGTCGTCGGCCGGAAAATCTGGTTTGCCTCGCCGGCCGTCGCCATCATGTGGCCGATAAGGATTTGCTCCAGAGCCTGCGTGTCCAGTTGCCGGGTCGCCGTGGTGTCCATCTCCAGAATTTTTTGTGCCACCGGGTCGCTCTTCAGATGCTGCTCGATGAAATCAACGAAGGGCACCCGTTCGTCGCATTCCTGGCAGGTAATGAAATCCTTGCCCGCCGTGATGCGCCGCTGCACCGCGTCCAGATCCTTCACCGGCTTTCCGCACTTCGAATTCGGACATACATAGCGCCGCTTGCGCACCACCTCACAGGCGTATTTCGCCAGGTGGCGATGCACATATGCGATGAATAACACCTTCAGCTCATCGGAAAGTTGCGGGTCAAAATAGAGGCTGATGGTAGCCGCCCCGTCGCCGTCCTTGTCGATTTTCAGGCCCAGTAGCTGCTGCCGGGGCGACACGAACTCCGCCGCATTGCGCCACAGTTCCCGGTGGCCGAATTCCTGGCTGTACCACAGGCGCACCACCAGGGTGGTCCACACCGTCTGCCATTCACCGCTGAAGCTGTAGGAAACGAAGATATCCGGGTCCCGTGGCAAATCCTTCTCCCGCCGGTATTGGGAGGGAAACACCAGATGCCGGCCGCGAGGCGTGTCTTCGGCGATGCACAGGGAATGGTCGAGAAAGATTTGCACCAGCGCCCGCAGCAGCAACTCCTCATCCGGGCGATTCTGCAAACGATCCACGCCGGTGAAATCAAAGTCCGGCCGGTAGATGTTGACCTCACCAACACAGCCAATTTCATCGGTATGGGCACGGGCGGCGCGGATGATGGCCCCGGCGTAGCCGTTCAGGAGGTCGGGGCGCAGCAGCACCAGATCGCCAAACTTCAAGGTCTGGACCAGGCCATGATTCGCCAGCAGCGTCACGGCCGTACGCACCTCGGATTCGCCGAATTTCTCGCCAGGCAGAATCTGCTCCAGCCGCTGCGCCAATTCGGAGAAGCGCAATAAACCCAGATTGTCCATTAGCCGCTTGCCGGGCCTGGGATG
>JBEBBF010000215.1:0-8720 GCA_041158545.1 Pseudomonadota bacterium
GGTTGTCGATGACGTCAATGCCGGTATTCAGATTGTCGGTCCATTGAAGAAACGCCATGGTCTTGCTCCTTATCACCGTTCAGGTGGATTGTTTTTTGGCAAATTTGCCGCTGCACCGTGCCAGTCTAGCCCTGAGGCTTGCGGAGTGACAATCCAGGGTGTTTGGAGTTCCAGGGCGCAACGAATGGCGGGAAATGATACGCTCAGAGCAAAATCAAGCGACTAAGGAGACCCACCATGCCCCACGCCTTTCAACTCCACGCCCATGGCGGCCCGGAAGTCCTGTCCTGGGAAGCTGTCGATCCCGGCATGCCCGGCCCCGGCCAGATTCGCCTCAAGCAGCTTGCCGTCGGCCTCAACTACATCGATATCTACCACCGCAGCGGCCTCTATCCGCTGGCGCTGCCCTCGGGCATCGGCCTTGAAGGCGCGGGCGTGGTTGAAGCGGTCGGGGAGGGCGTTGCCGACCTGCAAGTGGGCGACCGGGTGGCCTACGCTGGTGGGCCGGTCGGCGCCTACGCCGAAGCCCGGCTGCTGCCCGCCGACCGGGCGGTCAAGCTGCCGGAGGCCGTATCCTTTGAAACCGCCGCGGCGATGATGCTGCAGGGCATGACCGTGCAGTACCTGCTGCGCCGCACCTACCGGGTCCAGCCCGGCGACACCATCCTGGTGCATGCCGCGGCCGGCGGTGTCGGCCTGATCGCCTGCCAGTGGGCCAAGATCCTGGGGGCCACGGTGATCGGCACCGTCGGCGACGACGCCAAGGCCGAGATCGCCCGCGCCCACGGCTGCGACCACACCATCAACTACAAGCAGGAAAACTTCACGGCGCGGGTCCGGGAAATCACCCACGGTGCCGGGGTGCCGGTCGTCTATGACGCCATCGGCAAGGACACGTTCACCGGCTCCCTCGACTGCCTGCGGCCGATGGGGATGATGGTCAGCTTCGGCAATGCCTCCGGGCCGGTGCCGCCGTTTGACCTGGGCGAACTGGCCAAGCGGGGCTCGCTGTTCATCACCCGGCCGTCGCTGTTCGCCTACTCCGCCCGACGGGAAGACCTGGTGGCGATGGCCGGCGAATTGTTCGACGTCGTCGCCTCCGGCCGGGTGAAGATCGAGATCAACCAGCGCTATCCGCTGGCGGAAGCGGCGCGGGCCCATGCTGATCTGGAAGGCCGTCGCACCACCGGCTCCAGCGTCTTCCTAGTGTGAGGTTGTCCATGCGCGCCAAATTCGTTGCCCTGCGTGAAGCCCTGGCCACCGCCTGGCCCTTGGCCCTGATCGTCTGCATCGGCTTTGTCATCGCCTTCCGTTTCGTCCAGCCGGCGCCGCCGAAAAAGGTGGTGATCAGCAGCGGCAGCGAAGCTGGCGCCTACTTCGGCTTCGCCAACCGCTACGCGGCCTACCTGAAAAAACAAGGCATCCAGCTCGAAGTCCGCACCTCCGGCGGCTCGGTGGATAACCTCGCCAGGCTGCAGAAGGGCGAAGTGGACATCGGCTTTGTCCAGGGCGGAGTCTGGCAGCCGGAGCAGGCCGGCGAGGGCGAAAGCCAGGAGACGGCGCTGTTGTCGCTGGGCAGCATGTACTACGAGCCGTTCTGGGTGTTCTACCGCGGCGCCCCGGTCGAGCGGCTGGCCGACCTCTCCGGCAAGCGCATCGCCATCGGCAGCGAAGGCAGTGGCCTGCGCAAGGTGGCGCTGGAGTTGCTGGGCGCCAACGGTGTGCCGCCGGACCGCCTGCTGCCCCTGTCCGGGACGGCGGCGGTGGAGGCGCTGCATCTGGGCAAGGTCGATGCGGTCTGCCTGATCGCGGGACCGGAAGCGCCGTCGGTCCAGGCGCTATGGAAGGAAGCCGGGGTGCAACTGCTCCATTTCGGGCAGGCGGAAGCCTATGTCCGCCGCTTCGGCTACCTCTCCCGGCTGACGCTGCCCGCCGGTTCGATCGATCTGGTGCGCAACATTCCGTCCCGGGATACCGAGTTGCTGGCGCCGGCCGCCAATCTGGTGGTCCGGGCCGACCTGCACCCGGCGGTGATCAGCCTGTTGCTGCAAGCGGCGCGGGACGTGCATGGCAAGGCCGGTTTCTTCCAGAAGGCCGGGGAGTTCCCCGCCTTGAAGGATCAGGCCCTGCCGATCTCCGAGGACGCCGAGCGCTTCTACAAATCCGGGCCGCCCTTCCTGCAGCGCTTCCTGCCCTTCTGGCTGGCGGTGCTGGTGGATCGGCTGCTGGTGCTGATCGTCCCCATCGTCGTGCTGCTGATGCCGCTGCTGAAGCTGGCGCCGGTGGTCTATAGCTGGCGGATCAAGTCGCGGATCTTCCGCTGCTACGGCGCGCTGAAGTTCCTCGACAACGAGCTGCAGACCCACTTCCAGCGGGACAAGCTCGGCAAATACCGGGAAGAGCTGGACCGGATCGAGCAGGAGGCCAACAGCCTGTCGATCCCCCTGTCCTTCACCGACCTGCTCTACACGCTGCGCGAGCACATCAATCTGGTGCGGCAGCGTCTGGACGGGCTGGCGACGGCCTGAGTTCAGGCGGTCGCCGGGGCCAGCGGGCAGAGGATGCCCGCGGCCCAGCTCGGGTCGGATTCCAGGCGCTCGACAAACCACTGCAGCGCCCGCCCGGCATGATCCTGGCGCCAGGCGAGAAACAGCGGCATCACCGGTTTGGCCGAGGCCAGCTCCTTTTCCAGCAATTCCCCGCGGGCCAGCGCCGCGGCGGCCAGGTGCCGCGGCAGGTAGCCCACGCCCAGGCCGGCGACCTGCGCCGCCAGCTTGCTGGCCAGATCGGGCACGGTCAGCGTCCGCTGGCCCTGCAGCAGGCCGACGCTGCGCCCGACCAGTTGCCGCGAGGTGTCGGCGACGACGATGCCGCGATGCCGGCGCTGTTCGCTGCCGGGAATCGGCGCCGTCGCGCTGGCCAGCGGGTGCTGCGGCGCCACCGCGAACAGCATCTCGATATGCCCCAGCGGCCGGGTCACCAGGCCCAGCCCCGGCGGCAGGTCGCCGGGGGCGCCGACCACCAGATCGGCGCGACGGGTCACCAGCGCATCCCAGCAGCCGCCCAGCACCTCGGTGGAGAGGCGCAGCGTGGTGTCGGGATTCACCGCGTAAAAGGCCTTGACCAGGGGAAACAGCCGCGCCGGCGGGATCTGGCCATCCACCGCGAGCCGCAATTCCGCCTCCCAGCCGGTCGCCACCCGCCTGACCCGGCACTCCAGCTGCGCGGCGCTGTCCAGCAATTCCCGGCCGTCTTCCAGCAAGGTCCGCCCGGCGGCGCTGAGGAGCGTGCGTCGACCTGATTTTTCGAACAATGGCACGCCGAGGTCGTCCTCAAGGCGGCGCATGCTATGGGAGATTGCCGAAGTCACCCGGTGTAATGCGGTGCCTGCCGCAGCAAAAGTGCCGTGGCGGTCGATGGCATCGAGGACTTGCAGCGCGTCTAGGCTGATTTTCATGGTTGAAAATTATTGAACAATTCGTTGCAAATTTGTCGCTGGATGCCGGGGGCGAAGCTGCCTATCATCGCCGAAAACCTCATTCCGGGAGCCATCATGCGCCAACTTCGCCCCGCCGCCGCCCGCGGCCATGCCGACCACGGCTGGCTTGAAGCCCGCCACAGCTTTTCCTTCGCCGATTACTACGACCCGGCGGAAATGGGCTGGAGCGCCCTGCGGGTGATCAACGAAGACCGGGTCGCGCCCGGCGCCGGCTTCCCGCTGCACGGCCACCGGGACATGGAAATCATCACCTGGATTCTCTCCGGCAGCCTGGCGCACCGGGACAGCCTGGGCAATGGCGGGCTGATCCGGCCCGGGGAATTCCAGTTCATGCGCGCCGGCAGCGGCATCCGCCACAGCGAAATGAACCCCTCGCCGGACACGCCGGTGCATCTGTTGCAAATCTGGATCGCCCCCAGCCGCAGCGGCCTGGCGCCCGCCTATCAGCAAAGGCAGCTGGACCCGGCGGAGCTGGCCAACCGCCTCGCGCTGCTGGCCTCGCCGGACGGGCGCGACGGCAGTGTCGCGCTGGCCCAGGACGCCAGTGTTTACGCCGCCCGGCTGGCCGCCGATGCCGAACTCGACATCGCGCTGCAGCCCGGCCGCGCCGCCTATCTGCATCTGGCCTACGGCAAGCTGACGGTCGATGGGCAGCCGCTGCAGGCGGGCGATGGCCTCAAGCTGCACGACGAAACCCGGCTGGCCCTGCGAGCGGACGCGGCCAGCGAGTTCCTGCTGTTCGACCTGCCGGGCTGAGCCTGCACGCAGCCTTTTATCTGCCTTTTCACCGCTTTCCCTTCACACCCCACCCCAACTCCCCAAAACCAAGGAGAAAATCCATGAGCAAGAAAATCGCCATCGTCTATCACAGCGGCTTCGGCCACACCGCCCGCCAGGCCCAGGCCATCCTTGACGGCGCCGCCGCCGTGGCCGGGGTCAGCGCCAGCCTCTACCCGGTGGATCAACTGGACGACGCCAAATGGGCCGAACTCGACGCCGCCGATGCGCTGATTTTTGGTTCGCCGACCTACATGGGCAGCGCCACCGCCAAGTTCAAGCAGTTCATGGAAGATTCCAGCAAGCGCTGGTACGGCCGCGCCTGGCGCAACAAGCTGGCCGCCGGGTTCACCACGTCCGCCTCCCAGTCCGGCGACAAGCTCAACACGCTGATCGAACTGATGGTCTTCGCCAACCAGCACGGCATGCTGTGGGTCAGCCTCGACCTGCTGCCGGGCAACAACAACAGCCAGGGTTCGGTGAATGACCTCAACCGCCTCGGCAGCTTCTCCGGCGCGATGGCCCAGGCCAACGCCGACCAGGGCGCCGACGGGATGCTGGAATCCGACCTGAAGACCGCCTCGCACCTGGGCCAGCGGGTCGCCGAAACCGCGCTGCGCTTCAACTGAACCGCACGCGGCAAGCAAAACGCCCCGGCGGGAAACCCGGCCGGGGCGTTGGTTCGTGTGCTGCCTGAAGAAATCGCGCAGGGGTGCGGGGGGCGTCAGGGTGCGCTGGTGGCGCTGTCCTGCCGCAACAGCCCGGTGCGCAGCCGCAAACGCAGCGTCGCCGCCGCTTCCTGGGCTTCCGCGTCGGCCAGGCTGAAATCGGCCTGGGTCTTTTCCCGGATCGCGTTCAGTACATCGATCCAGGTCTTGCGGCCGGTGGTGTATTGCCGGGTGTAGGACTCGAACACATCGGCGGACATCGTCCGTGACAGCCGGGCGTTTTCCAGCCGGCTGCGGGTGGCCTGCAGGTCTTCCCAGTCCAGCGTGATCTGCTCGCGGATGTCCCGCGCCGCCGCTTCCTTGGTCAGCCGGGCGGATTCCCGGCGGGCGGTGGCGGCATCCACGGCCGCCGGCGCCGACAGGCCGGCGCCGAGCTGGGCGGTGACGACCACCATCGCCCGGTTGTCCCCCTGGCTGCCGGTGACGCTTTCCAGCCGCAGGCTCAACTGCGGCAGCATCGCGGCGCGGCGGGTGTCGATGTCGGCGCCGGCCGCTTCTTCCTCGGCGCTCAGCCGACGGATGAGCGGGGAGAAATCCATCGCCAGGCCCAGCGCGGCTTCCCGGCTGCTGGGCACCTCGTTGCGGAATGCGCTGTTGACCCGGCTGACCGGCTGGCTGGCGTATTGGCTGAGGCTGGTCAGCGCGTTGTTCAGGGCCTGATTGATGCTGGAGAGGTCATTGCTCGCCTGCAACAGCCGGGAGCGGGCGAAATCCCGATCCACCAGCGGGCTGACTTCCTGGTCCACCCGGCGGCTGATCAGGTTCAGCAGCTTTTCGTGTTCCTTGACGCCGTTGCGGGCGTGGTCGAGTTTGGCCTGTTGCCGGCGGGCTTCGGCCCAGGCGGCGATGACTTTGAGGCCCAGGTCGACCTGGGCTTCGCTGACCCCGGCTTCCGCCGCTTCCTTGCGGCTGCCGGCGGCGTCGATGCCGGCGGTGATCCGGCCGCCGGTCCATAGCGGCTGTTCCAGCCTGACCAGGTGGTAGCTAGTGCCGTTGAAGCGCCGGTTGGCTTCGATGCTGGGGGTCGGATAGCGTTGCCACTTCACGCCTTCCAGGTCGGATTCCGCGGCATTCACGCCTGCCCGCTTGCTGTTGATCAGCGGGTGGCTCTGCCAGCTGCTGCCGAGCAATTGTTCCGCGGACCACAGCCGCGGCAATTCGTCGGCCGGGGCGGGGGCCGAGGCTGCCCACAGGGCGGTCAGCAACAGGGTCAGCGGCAGGCGGGCGGTGGGCAGGCGGAACATGGGGCAATCCGGAAAGCAACGGCAAAATCCGGCAGGGCGCCGGGGGAAGGCGCGAACTTATACCAAAATCAGCGATGTGGGGAGCATGGGCATCGGTTTATAGTGAGTTGTTACTGAGATTCGGGAGAAGCCCATGCGGATTGCGACCTCCATAGCCGACCTGCAGGTATTGCTGGTCGAACCGTCCACGATGCAGGCCCATCTGGTGACCCAGATGCTGCAGCGCCTGGGCACGGTGGGCGTCCGTCGTTGCAGCGCCGCCGCCGAGGCCTTGCAGGCGATGCATGCCCTGCAGCCCAGCGTGGTGATCAGCAGTCTTTATCTGCCGGATCGGCCCGGCACCGAGCTGGTGGCGGCCATGCGGGCGGAGCCGGAGCTGGAAAGCCTGCCCTTCATTCTGATTTCCAGCGAAACCCGGCCGCAGATGCTGGAGCCGATCCGCCAGTCCGGCGCCTGCTGCATCCTGCACAAGCCCTTTTCCGAGGCGCAGCTGGCGCGGGCGCTGAATGGCGCGGTCGAAGCCCTGAACCCGGCGCCCAGCCTGGACGGGGTGGAGGTGGAAAGCCTGAAGGTGCTGCTGGTCGATGACAGCCTGGCCTCCCGCCGTCACCTGCGGCGGATGCTGGACGAGCTGGGGATCGAACACATCATCGAAGCGGAAAACGGCGTGCAGGCGGTGCATGCGCTGGACGCGACGATGGTCGATCTGGTCATCACCGATTACAACATGCCGGAAATGGACGGCCGGGCGCTGACCGAATTCATCCGCACCCGCAGCTGGCAGAACCGGGTGCCGATCCTGATGGTGACCAGCGAGCACGACCAGGGCCGGCTGGCCGCCGTGGAGCGCGCCGGCGTCTCCGCGGTCTGCGACAAACCCTTCGAATCCGGCTCGATCCGCAGGCTGATCCTGGCGGCGCTGGCGGATTGACGCGGCGGCCGGCGCCGCCCCGCTGCGCCGGCCCGGCAACACGGCTTTGCCCACGATGCCAGCGGGGAAAAGCCCGCAGCCCCGTGGAATGAATCGGTTAGAATCCGCGGTCCTGTTGCCTGCCGCCCACGGGTTGTCCGTCGAACGAGTCCGCCATGCAAGAATTGATCGCCCAGCCGGCGCCCGCGCCATTGACCATTTCTGGTCCGCCCTCTACGCCCGCAAACGGGTGTTCATCGAAGCGATTCTGGGCACCTTGATGGTTAACCTGATCGGGCTGGCCACGTCGATGTACAGCATGCAGGTCTATGACCGGGTGATCCCGAACACCGGACTGCAGACGCTGTGGGTACTGAGCGGCGGTGTGGCGATGGCGATCCTGCTCGAACTGGTGATGAAGCAGACCCGGGCGGTGATGGTGGATCGGGCCTGCAAGGGCATCGACACCGAACTGTCCGACCTGTTCTTCTCCCGCGCCCTGGGCATCCGGATGGATCAGCGGCCGCGCACCATCGGCACCTTCGCTGCCCAGGTGCGGATGTTCGAATCGGTGCGGACATTCCTGACCTCGACCACGCTGTTCCTGCTGGCCGATGTGCCGTTTGCCGTGCTGTTCATCGCGGTGATCGGGCTGATTTCCGGGCCGGTGGCGCTGGTGCCCTTGCTGCTGTTGCCCTTGTCGATGCTGGCCGGCGTGCTGTTTTCCCGGCCGATCGAGCGGCTGACCCGGGAAAACGTCTATGAAGCGACGCTGAAGAACGGGCTGCTGATCGAATCCATCGACGGCGCCGAAACCATCAAGGCGCTGGGCGGGGACCGGAATTTCATTCAACGCTGGAACGCGCTGACCTTGCGGATGGCCGACGGCGAGCTGTCGCTGAAATCCCTGTCCGGCCTTTCCAGTAATCTGACCCAACTGATCCAGCAGGTGTCCTACGTCGGGATGGTCGCCACCGGGGTCTATGCGATTACCGAAGGCAGCCTGACCATGGGTGGCCTGATCGCCTGCACCATCATCAGCGGCCGCGCCCTGGGGCCGATTGCCCAGATCGCGGCGATTCTGGTGCAGTGGCAGCACGCCAAGGCCTCGCTGAAGGGCCTGGATGCGATCCTCAAATTGCCGGTGGATGGCGACGTCCCCGACGGCCGGCCGGTGGCGCCGGAAAACTGCAAGGGCGAACTCCGGCTCGAAGAAGTCAAGTTCGCCTACGACCCCGGCAGCGTCGCGCTGAACATTCAGGCGCTGCAGATTCGCCCCGGCGAGCGGGTGGCGATCATCGGGCCGATTGGCTCCGGCAAATCGACGCTGCTGAAGCTGCTGTCCGGCCTTTACCAGCCCGTCAGCGGCCGGGTTTTCCTCGACGGCATCGACACCGCCCACCTGCTGCCGGAATTCCTGCGCCGGCATGTGCATTACCTGCCCCAGGACGCCCGGCTGTTCAACGGCAGCCTGCGCGACAACCTGATCCTCGGCTGCGGCAGCGACCCCGGCGACGAAGCGGTGCTGGCGGCCTGCCGCCGCACCGGAGATCGGAAGAGCG
>JBEBBF010000216.1:0-4813 GCA_041158545.1 Pseudomonadota bacterium
ACTTGGCGCCGGTGACGAAGCCTTTTTCGTGGCCGATCTTGATGCGCAGGGCACCGAGGGCGTCATTGACGATCTTGGCCTTGTCCGCGCCGAAGAAAATCAGGTCGCCCGACGTCGCACCGGTGCGCTCGATCACCGTCTTCAGCGAAGCTTCGGAGAGGTTCTTGACGATCGGCGACTGCAGGCCGGTTTCATTGACCTGGGTGACGTCGTTGACCTTGATGTAGGCCAGACCCTTGGCGCCGTAGATGCCAACAAACTTGGTGTATTCGTCGATTTCGCCACGGGTCAGCGAGGCGCCGCCCGGAATGCGCATGGCGGCGATGCGGCCGCCTTCGCTGTTGGCCACCGAGGCGAAGACCTTGAAGGCGACGTCCTTGAAGGCGTCGGCAACATCGACCAGTTCCAGCGTGACGCGCAGGTCCGGCTTGTCAGAACCGAAGCGGCGCATGGCTTCGGCGTAGGTCATGCGCGGGAATTCCGGCAGCTCGACGTCGATGGCTTCCTTGAAGACGCGGCGGATCAGCTGTTCCATCAGCGCGGTGATGTCGTCCTCGCTCATGAACGAGGTTTCGATATCGACCTGGGTGAATTCCGGCTGGCGGTCGGCGCGCAGATCCTCGTCGCGGAAGCACTTGGTGATCTGGTAGTAGCGGTCATAGCCGGCGACCATCAGCAGCTGCTTGAACAGCTGCGGCGACTGCGGCAGCGCGAAGAACTGACCGGAATGCACCCGGGAGGGGACCAGGTAGTCGCGGGCGCCTTCCGGCGTGGACTTGGTCAGCATCGGGGTTTCGATGTCGATGAAGCCGCTGTCGTCGAGGAAGCGACGGAAAGCGCGGGCGGTCTTGTAGCGCAGCAGCAGGTTCTTCTGCATCTGCGGCCGGCGCAGGTCGATAACCCGGTGGGTCAGGCGGACGTTTTCCGTCAGGTTTTCGTCGTCCAGCTGGAAGGGCGGCGTCACCGAAGCGTTCAGCACTTCGATCTCATGGCACAGCACTTCGATTTCGCCGGAGGCGAGGTTGGCGTTGGTGGTGCCGGCCGGACGCGGACGGACCTTGCCGGTGATCTTCAGGCAGAACTCGTTGCGCACCGACTCGGCGATCTGGAAGGCATCGGCCCGGTCCGGGTCGCACACCACCTGGGCGAGACCGTCCCGGTCGCGCAGGTCGATGAAGATGACGCCGCCGTGGTCGCGACGACGGTGGGCCCAGCCGCACAGGGTGACGATCTGGCCGTCGAGGGAAGCGTTGAGTTGTCCGCAATAATGAGTACGCATGAAAAAATCCAGGGGAAACAAATCAGGTGTTGGTGATGACGCGGGGCTTGGGTGGCGGAGCCACGACGCCCATGGAGATGATGTATTTGAGGGCTTCGTCCACGGTCATGTCCAGTTCGACCACGTCCTTGGCCGGCAGCATCAGGAAAAAGCCTGACGTGGGGTTGGGGGTGGTCGGGACATAGACGCTGACGTAGCTGCCCTCCAGGTGATTGACGATATCGCCACCGGGCGCGCCGGTCAGGAAAGCGATGGTCCAGCTGTTCTGGTGCGGGTAGCGCACCAGCAATGCCTTGCGAAAGGCGTTGCCGCTGGAGGAAAACAGGGTGTCGGATACCTGCTTGACGCTGTGGTAAACCGAATTGACCACGGGAATCCGCGCCAGCAGCTTTTCCCACCAGCCAACCAGCTTCTGGCCGATGAAATTGGCCGCCAGCAGGCCGGTGCCAAAAATCACCACCAGGGTCAGCAGGGCGCCGGCACCGGGAATGTTGAAGCCGACGACATTGATCGGATGCACCGCTTCCGGCAGCAGCCGCAGCGATTGATCCATGGCGCCGACGATCAGGGACAGCACCCAGGCCGTAATGACCAGGGGTACCCAAATCAGCAGGCCGGTAATGAAGTAGCGCTTGATCAGCTGGCCGCGCACGCACAGTCTCCCGTACCGCCCTGGCAGGGGGGAGGGTTATCCGCTTGCGGGGCCGGCTTGCTGGCGGCGGCGCCCTTGAAGTCGGTGGCATACCAGCCGCTGCCTTTCAGTTGGAAACCGGCGGCGGTCAACTGCTTGCTATAGCTCCCGGCGCCACATTCGGGGCAGGTGGTCAGGACCGGGTCGCTCAGTTTTTGCAGGTGATCTTTTTCAAAACCGCAGGAATCGCAGCGATAGGCGTAAATCGGCATGGCTATCCTCCAAAAGGGCGAGATTATAACGGACGAACTCCGCCGGGGAGTCGTGGAAGCACAGATGCGGCCGGAGCCGGGGAAATCAGGCCATCAGCTGCAGCCATTCCCGCGTGAGTTGCGGTCCCCAGAACAGGGCGATCAGCCCGGCGCAGGCGAGGTAGGGGCCGAAAGGCATCGGCACCTGGCGGCCGCGGCGGGCCAGCACGATCAGCGCCACGCCGAACACCGCGCCGACGACCGAGGACAGCAGGATGATCAGCGGCAGCATCGCCCAGCCCAGCCAGGCGCCCAGCGCCGCGAGCAGCTTGAAGTCGCCGAAGCCCATGCCTTCCTTGCCGGTCGCCAGCCGGAACAGCCAGTAAACGCTCCACAGCGTCAGGTAGCCGGCCATGGCGCCGATCACGGCGCTGCCGAGGTCGGTGTGGACGCCGAAAAGATTGACCAGCAGCCCCAGCCACAGCAAGGGCAGCGTCAGGTCGTCGGGCAGCAGCTGGGTGTCGAAATCGATCAGCGCCAGCGCGATCAGGAACCAGCAGAAGGCCAGGCTGCACAGCGCCGTCCAGCCGGGGCCGAAATGGCTGGCGACGGCGGCCGAGAGCAGCGCGGTGCCGGCTTCCACCAGCGGGTAACGCAGCGAGATGGCTTGCTGGCAACCGGCGCAACGCCCGCGCAGCCACAGGTAGCTCAGGATCGGGATGTTCTCGTACCAGGCAATCGGACGGGCGCAGGCCGGGCAACGGGAACGGGGCGCGACCAGGGACAGGGGCGCCGGGGTCTCGGCCGGCGCCTGCTCCGGGAAAAATTCGTGGCATTGCGCCCGCCATTCCCGCTCCAGCATCAGCGGTAGCCGGTGAATCACCACGTTGAGGAAGCTGCCGATGGTGAGGCCGAGCAGGGCGCAGGTCAGCGTGAACAGCGCCGGCTCGGCGGGGAACAGCGGCATCAAACCACCGAACCCATCTTGAAGATCGGCAGATACATCGCGACGACCATGCCGCCGATCAGCACGCCCAGCACCACCATGATCAGCGGTTCCATCAGGCTGGACAGGGCTTCGACCGCATCATCGACTTCCCGCTCGAAGAAGTCGGCGACCCGGGAGAGCATCCCGTCCAGTTCGCCGGATTCTTCGCCGATGGCGACCATCTGGATCACCATGTTGGGAAACAGCCCGGAGTTCTGCATCGCGTTGGTCAGGCTGGTGCCGGTGCTGACTTCGTTCTGGATCTGCCGGGTTGCCATCTTGTAGACGTAGTTGCCCGAGGCGCCACCGACGGAATCCAGCGCTTCGACCAGCGGCACGCCGGCGGCGAACATCGTGGACAGGGTCCGGGTCCAGCGGGCCAGCACCGACTTGCGGATGATGGCGCCGAACACCGGGGCGCGCAGCAGCAGCCGGTCCATCGTCATCTGCATGCTTTCAGAGCGCTGCCAGGTGTAGAAGAAGGCATACAACCCGCCGCCGACCGTGCCGAAGATCGCCCACCAGAATTCGACGAAGTAGTCCGAGATGGCGATGACCACCAGCGTTGGTGCCGGCAGGTCGGCGCCGAAGCTCTTGAAGATGTCCTTGAACGCCGGAATCACGAAAATCATGATCACCGCGGTGATGATGAAGGCGACGGCGATCACCGCAATCGGGTAGAACAGGGCGGCCTTGATCTTGCCCTTGATCGCCAGGATTTTTTCCTGATAGGTCGCCAGCCGGTCGAGCAGCGCATCGAGAATACCGGCCTGTTCGCCGGCGGCGACCAGGTTGCAGTACAGCGCGTCGAAATGCAGTGGGTATTTGCGGAAGGCGGCGGACAGGGAGCTGCCGGTTTCCACGTCGGCCTTGATGTCGAGCAGCAGCTTGCCGACCGCCGGGTTGGCGTGGCCACGGCCGACGATGTCGAAGGATTGCAGCAGCGGCACGCCGGATTTCATCATCGTCGCCAGCTGGCGGGTGAAGAAAGTGATGTCCTTCTGGGTGATCCTGCCGCCGGAGCGGAAGCGCTGCTTGGTGATCTTGGTGACCAGAATGCCCTGACGGCGCAGCGTGGATTGCACGACGGTCTGGCTGGCGGCCTTCAATTCGCCCCGGACGATCTTGCCTTCCTTGGTCTTGCCTTCCCAGGTGAACTGATATTCCTTGATGCCGGAGGCTTTGCTTTTGGCGGGCGGGGGAGCCATCGTGGTATTCCTTGTTCGCTCAGGCGTTGGTGGTGCTCAGCACTTCGTCCAGGGAGGTCATGCCCTGCTTGACCTTCAGCAGCCCGGATTCCCGCAGGGTCTTGACCCCTTCGCGGGCGGCCTGGGCGGCGATGTCGATGGCGTTGCCGTTGGCCATGATGATGCGCTGGATGGCTTCGCTGACCGGCATGACCTGATAGATGCCGATCCGGCCCTTGTAGCCGCTGCCCTTGCAGCGGTCGCAGCCGTTGGGGCCGTACAGGGTCCAGCTGCCGTCGAGGTCGGCTTCGCTGTAACCGGCGTTGAGCAGGGTCTGTTTCGGGACGTCGATGGGCAGCTTGCAGGTGCACAGCCGCCGGGCCAGACGCTGGGCGGTGATCATCAGGATGCTGGAGGCGATGTTGAACGGCGGCACGCCCATGTTGAGCAGCCGCGTCAGCGTCGTCGGCGCGTCGT
>JBEBBF010000217.1:0-3055 GCA_041158545.1 Pseudomonadota bacterium
AAGGCTTCGATCTCGTCGCGGGAATGGGGATCGACTGCCACCGGCCGCCCGGCCAGATCATGGACACTGCGCACCCCGTGTCCCCGCTTGGCGAGCAGCGCAATCGGCGAGTGCTGCATCAAGGCGGCCATGGCCACCAACGGCTTGCCTCTCTGCTGCTCCACGACCAGCGCCGAAGTGCCGACGCCGAAATCCGCCCGGCCATCCACCACTTCCTGGACCACGTCGATACCCGGCCCGCCCTCGCGGATCGTCACCTGCAACCCGGCCTGGCGGTAAAAACCCTGGGCCTCGGCGGCGTAGAACGCGGCGAATTCAAACTGATGCTTCCAGTTGAGCTGCACGGTCACCGGCGTCAGCTGCTCACCGGACATCGCCGCCAGCGTTCCCGGCTGCAGTGAAAACAGCAGCAGCACCAGGCTCAGAGGCAGGCTGAACAGGAAACGCCGCAACAAAAAGAGCATGGTCAGGTTCCAGAAGGACACCCGGTAGCGATCCGGGAGGAAGTCAGCATGTTTGCCATATTACTGTTCCCTGAAACGATGGAAAAGCGCTAAAAAAATGGCAAAAACCGGTGATTTTGCAAAATAGAACAAAGGAATTCATCCACCGCGCAGGCACGCCGGAGAACGGCGGGGAAAGTCCGGCCCGGTTACGACCGCTCAGTGTCGCCGGATTCAGGCGTCCCGGTCGTGCACCGCGGCGCCGAAAACCCGCTCTTTCAGCCGGAACAGCTCGTCGCGGGTCGCGGCGGCCTTTTCGAATTCCAGGTTCCGGGAATGCTCCAGCATCTGCTTTTCCAGCCGCTTGATCTGTTTGGCGACGTCCTTTTCGCTCATGCTCTCGTAGGCCGCCTGTTCCTGCGCCACCTTCAATTCCCGCTGCGCGCTCTCGGCGTCGTACACCCCGTCGATGATGTCCTTGATCGGCTTGGAAACACCGACCGGGACGATGCCGTGTTCGGCGTTGTGCGCCAGCTGCTTGTCGCGCCGTCGCTGGGTTTCCGCCATCGCCCGCGCCATCGAGCCGGTAACCTTGTCGGCGTAGAGGATCGCCCGGCCGCGCAGGTGGCGGGCAGCCCGGCCCATGGTCTGGATCAGCGAGCGTTCGGAACGCAGGAAGCCTTCCTTGTCCGCATCGAGGATCGCCACCAGCGAAACCTCCGGGATATCCAGCCCTTCCCGCAGCAGGTTGATCCCGACCAGCACGTCGAATTCCCCCAGGCGCAGGTCGCGGATGATCTCAACCCGCTCCACCGTGTCGATGTCGGAGTGCAGGTAGCGGACGCGGATGCCGTGTTCGGCCAGGAAGTCGGTCAGGTCTTCCGCCATCCGCTTGGTCAGCGTCGTCACCAGCACCCGGTCGCCCAGAGTCAGGCACTGGCGAATCTCCATCAAGAGGTCATCCACCTGGGTCGAGGCCGGCCGCACGATCACCTCCGGATCCACCAGCCCGGTTGGCCGCACCACCTGCTCGACCACCTGGCCGCTATGGGTGGCCTCGTAGTCCGCGGGCGTCGCCGTGACGAAGATCGACTGCCGCATCATCCGCTCGAATTCCTCGAAGCGCAGCGGGCGGTTGTCCAGCGCCGACGGCAGGCGGAAGCCGTAATTGACCAGATTTTCCTTGCGCGCCCGGTCGCCCTTGTACATCCCGCCGACCTGGCCAATGCTGACGTGGGATTCGTCGATGAACAGCAGCGCATCCGCCGGCAGGTAATCGAGCAATGTAGGCGGCGGCTCCCCGGCACGGCGGCCGGAAAGGTGGCGGGAATAGTTTTCGATGCCCTTGCAGAAGCCGATTTCGTTGAGCATTTCCAGATCGAAGCGGGTGCGCTGGGCGATGCGCTGCGCCTCGACCAGCTGGCCGTTCTTTTCGAAAAACGCAATCCGCTCGCTCAATTCGGTCTTGATCGCCTCGACCGCCCGCAGCACCGTTTCCCGCGGCGTGACATAGTGGGACGCGGGGAACACCGTGAAGCGCAGCGCCTTGTGCACCAGATGCCCGGTCAGCGGGTCGAAAAACTGCAGCCCTTCGACCTCGTCATCAAACAGGCTGACCCGCAGCGCGTGCTCCGCGTGTTCCGCCGGGAAAATGTCGATCACGTCGCCGCGGACGCGGAAGGTACCGCGATGGAAGTCGAGGTCGTTGCGCTCGTACTGCATCGCCGTCAGCCGCTTCAGGATGTCGCGCTGATCGATCCGGTCGCCCACCCGCATCGTCAGGATCATGTCGTGGTAGTCGTCCCGGTCGCCGATGCCGTAAATGCAGGACACCGTCGCGACGATCACCACATCCCGCCGCTCCAGCAGGCTCTTGGTCGCCGACAGCCGCATCTGCTCGATGTGCTCGTTGATCGCGCTGTCCTTCTCGATGAACAGGTCGCGGGACGGCACATAGGCTTCCGGCTGGTAATAGTCGTAATAGGAAACGAAATACTCGACGGCGTTTTCCGGCAGAAAGGTCTTCATTTCCGCGTACAGCTGCGCCGCCAGCGTCTTGTTCGGCGCCAGCACCAGCGCCGGCCGGCCGCTGCGGGCGATCACATTGGCCATCGTGAAGGTCTTGCCGGAACCGGTCACCCCCAGCAAGGTCTGGAAGGCCAGCCCGTCCTCCAGGCCCTCGACCAGCTGGGCAATCGCCGCCGGCTGGTCCCCCGCCGGTGAAAACGGCAGGTGCAATCGGAAAGGACTCTCGGGAAAACTGACAACTTGGGCTTCATCAGCCCGGACAGGCTCGGACATGGCAATCCACAGGCAAACAGGAGGGCCGACGATACCCCAGCCCCCGCACTCCGGGGAAGCCGTTCAGCCCTGCAGATGCGCCGGATGGCTATACACCACCAGCCCTTCGCCGCGGGCAAAGCCGGCCAGACACAGATTCGCCGACTCGGCCAGCCGGATCGCCAGCGCCGTCGGCGCCGAAATCGCCACCAGGCAAGCGATCCCCAGCGTCGCCACCTTCTGCACCATTTCATAACTGGCCCGGCTGGACACCAGCACCCAGCCCTGATCCCGCGGCTGGCCGCTGCGCACCAGCCAGCCCAGCAGCTTGT